>NZ_JAUBPB010000002.1:0-214769 GCF_036700545.1 Microcoleus sp. SVA1B4 | reverse complement strand
CCACAAGCAGATTCAGTCTTTGTGGAACAGGCATCTTGCCTGTTGTTGAGAATTGTGGAACAGGCATCTTGCCTGTTGTTGAGAATGGTACGGGCGGGCAAGATGCCCTCCCCACAAGCAGATTCAGTCTTTGTGGAACAGGCATCTTGCCTGTTGTTGAGAATTGTGGAACAGGCATCTTGCCTGTTATCGAGCATGGTACAAGATATTAGTTCGATCGCACAAAGTGCCGCAGCTTCTGCTACACTAGGCGTCCCGACTTGTTTGACTACAATATTGGAAGGATTAGGGACTTTTACGGAACTTAAAATGTCAGCAGCAAAGGTTTTTAACGGCCAATTTCGCGCTTGACAAAGTTCCAGCAAGCCGACTTCACCTGCTTTAGTGTCTATTGTAGCAATACCTGCGATCGCACTTTCCGCTAAATGATAAGCACGGCATACTTGTTTAATCGCAGTTTCGATTAATTCTCGCCCTGTTCCGCGTTCACAACCTATCCCTACCCACAACACTCTCGGA
Source organism: Microcoleus sp. SVA1B4 (assembly GCF_036700545.1). Classification (NCBI taxonomy): domain Bacteria; kingdom Bacillati; phylum Cyanobacteriota; class Cyanophyceae; order Oscillatoriales; family Microcoleaceae; genus Microcoleus; species Microcoleus sp. SVA1B4. The sequence goes on along the minus strand of NZ_JAUBPB010000002.1, from coordinate 214,250 downwards.
TGCCACTGAACCTTTGGCAAAACAGATTCCGGCGAAAATCTTCTCTGGGTGAAACTAATCCAAATTCGGGCTTTGATAGTTGATAGATTTTCCCCATCCCAATACAAAGAATGTTTTTCTGGCAGACTGTTTTGCCACAAAGTAGAACCAACTTCTTGAATTACTTCGACAGTTTCCCCTCTAGCAAGAGCCGCCGCCACTCCAGTCCAGTCACCTTCGCCCCGCCTCCAACCGCTGGGAATCTCTAGCATATCTAAAGTAAATTCATCGTTCATTATTCAGTTATCTATTCTGTAGTTTCACTGCGACCGCAATCTTAAAAAAAACTTAACACTCTGTTTAGTGAAAATTTTGGTATAATTGTAGCACAAACTACAAAAAACCCAAGATTTAAGATGGTAGAACTAAATCAGTTACTGTTAGAGTTTGAAAGCAACCTCAAATGGGAAGGAGTGACAAAAGAATGGATAGACCGCCGGGAAAGTTGGGTTAGCGATGTGGCAGCATCAGTTAACCTGACATATCTAGCAGAATTGCTAGTTGAATTGGAATCTAACTTGAAGTGGGAATCGGTGGATATTCAGTGGCAACAGCGTCGAGACCGTTGGGTAGAAGAATGTCTGGCAGCATCGATTGTTCAAGAAGTATCAAGTTTATTGCTGGAACTTGAAACCAATACCAATTGGGAAGCGGTGACCGATGAATGGCAGCAGAATCGCGAGAAATGGGTACAGCAAATGCACAAGTTTAAGGAGTAGTTTCGAGGATTTAGAGCCTGTAGATATGCGTTTTCAGACTCTAACATTTCCTAATGACTAATCACTAATTCTTCATCTTTCTGCCAAACTCCATTCAGAAAAATATCAGCGAGTCCTTCAGCCATTTCCTGCATTTGCTGCCGAGAAGCATTCGGCTTCATAATCGTATTTTGACTGAAGGGCGCGACTGCAAACATTCCCAAAAATACCTGAGCCGTTTCCCAAAAAAGCCTCAGCCACATAGCTCATTATAAAAAACCAACACTCTCAATCAATAAAATTTGTACAAAAATAGCACAAACTGCAAACAAGACAAAATTTAATATGGTAGAACTAAACCAATTACTGTTAGAGTTTCAAGCCCACCTAAACTGGGACGCAGTGACGGAAGAATGGAAAGAACGTCGCGACTGTTGGATGAGGGAGGTATCAGCAGCAAGTGACGAAAAACACCTAGCGAAATTGCTAGTTGAATTAGAATCAAATTTTCAGCGAGAAGCGGTACAAAGTCTCTGGAAAATGATCCGTGAAAGTTGGGTAGAAGAATGTCATATAGCATCGACGCTGGAAGAAGTATCAAGTCTATTGCTGGAACTTGAAAGCAATACAACTTGGGAAGTAGTGACGGATGAATGGCAGAAAAACCGGGAGAATTGGGTACAGCAAATGTACGAATTTATAGAGTAATTGGGGATTGGGGATGGGTGACGGGTTATTGGTTATAACTGAGATATTGCACCATTCTCAATTAGCCGTAGGGGCGGGTTCGCCAACAGCCTTAAAGCTTGCAAATAGGTTCTATAAACCCGCCCGACCCCACGAAAAATCCTCTTATTGATATTGCTGCAAGATATCGGTTATAACCAATAAATAACCAATAAGCTGTTCGGCATTTAAAGGACTTGCGTAAGGTGCGTCAGCATCTAAGGTTTTCCGTTTCAGCGTAAGGGTTCTAGCTGACGCACCCTACTAGCCTCGTTACTGGTTTAAATGCTCCACAGCTTAAATAACCAATAACTAATAACTAATGACTAATTATTGATCTTTCTGCAAAACCCCATTCAGAAAAATATCTGCGAGTCCTTCGGCCATTTCCTGCATTTCCTGGGGCGAAGCATTCGGCTCCATAATCGTATTTTGACTGAAACCCGCGACTGCAAACATTCCCAAAAATACCTGAGCGACAATCTTCGGATTCATCTTCCGATAAACTCCTTTTTCCATCGCCGTTTCAAAAAAAGCCTCAGCCACATCGCTCATTTTTCCGATGACTTCCAACTGAATTCTGTCGCGCAAATCCGGGTGAAATTGTGCCTCCAAAAAACACACCCGCATCATGTCGCTATTCTCGCGGATATTCAGCATCCGTCGCCGCATCACCTGAGCCACTGCTTTGTAACTGCCCATCTCGCTCAATTCTGTCAGCAAATCCGTCAGCAACTCCACCCATCCTTCCGTCGCCACCTCAATCAAAATCGCTTTTTTATTATCAAAATGCCGAAATAGCGTACCCTCGGCCACCCCAGCCGCTGCTGCTAAATCGCGAGTTGTCGTCCCGTCGTATCCGCTGCGGGCAAACAACCGCTGAGCGGCTTGTAAAATCCGCTTCTTGGTTTCTGTTTCAGAAGGAGGAGACTGATTAAAAATTCGCATGGCTTTGCAATGGGTAATTTGCTACTTGGAACTACGGGAGCTGGACTGAGGGACTAATTGATGTTAAGTTTTAAAAAGAATCTCTGGCATTGAGGGCAAACATTTTTTTGTTTGACAATCCAAAATCCAAAATCTAAAATCTAAAATCGAATGACCCTTTTTGAGATTTGCTGTATCAGCCTAACATCTGCGGCGCAACAGATCGCTTATGCCTCAAAAAATCTTTATCCTGAGAAAAGAATCTCTGGCCACCGAGCACAAACATTGTTTGTTTGACAATCCAAAATCTAAAATCTAAAATCTAAAATCGAATGACCCCGCAGTTCCAAAAACCCCGTGAAGCGAAGCTATCCCCTAGAGAATCGCCCGTGAGCCAAACTCGATTCATCGCCTCCCTGCTAGCCGCTGTACTGCTGTGGTGGGGACTTTCCCCCGAAATCGCCCTCGCCCGCCCCAACCCCGCTAGCGGCTCCCAAGCAGTCTCTGTTCAACCGTCGCTCGATCGAGTAATCAGCCAAGTCAGCGAATTTAAGCTCGACAACGGCATGAAATTCATCGTACTCGAAAGGCCCAGAGCGCCCGTAGCATCGTTTCTGATTCACGCCGATGTCGGCGGCGCAAACGAACCCGACGGCCAAACCGGAGTCGCTCACTATCTCGAACATTTAGCCTTCAAAGGCACGCCAAAAATCGGCACTACCGACTACCAAGCCGAAAAGCCGCTGCTAGAAAAACAAGACCAACTCTTCGAGCAAATGCAAGCAGCCAAGGCCAGCGGCAAAACTGAAGAAGTCGCCCAATTAAAAGCAGAATTTGACAAAGTTGAAGCCGAAGCTTCACAATTTGTCAAGCGCAATGAACTGGGCAAAATAGTGGAACAAGCAGGCGGAGTCGGACTAAATGCCGCTACTTCCACCGACGCCACAATGTATTTTTACAGCCTTCCAGCTAATAAGTTAGAAATGTGGATGTCGCTGGAATCCGAGCGATTTCTAGAACCAGTATTTCGGGAATTTTACAAAGAAAAACAGGTAATTTTAGAAGAGCGCAGGCTACGAACCGAGAATTCTCCGATCGGACAAATGGTTGAAGCTTTTGCCAACAAAGCTTTCTCTGTTCATCCCTACCGTCGCCCCGTAATTGGCTACACTGAAGACATTAAAAACCTCACCCGCAGCGACGTGCAGAAGTTTTTCGATACTCACTACGTCCCCAGCAAGCTGACTGTGGCGGTGGTAGGAGACGTGAAAGCTTCGGAGGTGAAGCGACTCGCTCAAATTTATTTCGGCCGTTACAAGGCCTCACCAGCGCCTCCAGAATTGGAGATTGTCGAACCTCCCCAAACGCAAACTAAAGAAGTCACGCTGCAATTAAAAACTCAACCTTGGTATTTGGAAGGATACCACAAACCGGCGATGAATCATCCCGACAATGCGGTTTATGAAATGATTGGTTCTTTGCTCAGCGATGGCCGCACTTCTCGGCTTTACAAATCTTTGGTAGAACAACAGCAATTGGCGCTGGCTGCTCAAGGTTTCAGCGGTTATCCGGGGGAAAAGTATCCGAATTTGATGTTATTTTACGCTCAAACTGCTCCGGGCCGCACGGTTGATGAGGTGGCAGCAGCTTTGAACAAGGAAATTGAGCGCCTGAAAACTGAGCCGGTTTCTGCTTTGGAATTGGATCGCGTGAAAACTCAAGCGAGAGCCGATTTGTTGCGATCGCTCAATTCTAATATGGGCATGGCATTTGCGCTGGTGGACTATCAAGTAAACACCGGTTCGTGGCGAAATTTGTTCAAGGAATTGGAGGCGATCGCGGCTGTTACTCCCGCTGACATTCAGCGTGTCGCTCAGGCCACTTTCCGCCCGGAAAATCGCACGATTGGTAAGCTTTTGCCGCTTTAAGGAAGTCAGTTGGCAGTTGGCAGTTGTCAGTTGTCAGTTGTCAGTTGGCAGTTGGCAGTTGTCAGTTGGCAATTGTCAGTTATCTGTTGTCAGTGGTGAGCTTTCCCGCGAACAGCCAACAGCGAACAGTCAACAGCGAACAGTCAACATTTGTCAGAATGTATAACTTAGGAGAAAGAATGAAAAGGACTAAATTGAGACTGAAAAAAGTAAAGTTATTTCTGCTATCGCTTTGCTTTTTTACTGTTTCACTGGGCACGTTTAATTTGTTACCTTCCTTCGCGGCGGCACCCAAACACTACGACGAATTAACATTTCCCCCGCTGGAAGACATTAAATTGCCTAAATACACTCGCTTCGAGCTGAAAAATGGCATCCGCGTGTATCTTATGGAAGACCGGGAACTCCCGCTAGTCGGGGGAACGGCGCTATTTCGCACGGGCGAGCGCTTTGAACCTGCCGATAAAATTGGACTGGGAGGTTTGACGGGAGAAGTGATGCGAACTGGCGGCACAAGTCGGCATACGGCTGATGAATTAAATCAGTTGCTAGAACAGCGAGCAGCTTCGGTAGAAACGGGGATTGATGTTAGTTCGGGCAGCGCTAATTTTAGTGCTTTAGCTGAAGATTTGGAACCCGTGTTTGACTTATTTGCAGAAGTGATTCGGGAACCAATATTTGCTAAGGAAAAGTTGGATTTAGCGAAGAACCAAACTCAAGGTGCGATCGCCCGCCGCAATGACGATCCTGACGATATTACCGGTCGCGAGTTTCAAAAGTTAATTTATGGCGATCGCAGTCCTTACGCGCGCACGGTAGAATACAAAACCCTCGCCAATATTTCCCGCGACGATTTGGTGAGTTTCTACCAGAAATATTTCCATCCCAAGAATATGATTTTGGGTATTTCTGGCGACTTTGATACAGCTAAAATGCGATCGCTCGTCGAGCAAAAATTCGGCAACTGGCAACCGACTCAAAGTGCACAAGTGCCTGCACTACCAACGGTATCGCCAGCAAATGGGGGCGGCATATTTTTGGTAAATCAGCCGCAATTAAGCCAAAGTTACGTGCAAATGGGACATTTGGGCGGAATGCTCAGCAGTCCAGATTACGGTGCTTTGGACGTAATGAATGGGGTTCTCAACGGTTTCGGTGGTCGTTTGTTTAATAATGTGCGATCGCGCCAAGGTTTAGCTTATTCAGTATACGCAGCTTGGAGTCCGAGGTTTGACTATCCGGGGGTGTTTGTAGCTGGAGGCCAAACGCGATCGGATGCCACAGTACCGTTTATCCAGGCAATTCGCGCCGAGATCGATCGTATCCGCACCGAACCAATTACCCCGGCAGAATTAGCTTTTGCTAAAGATTCCACCCTGAATTCTTTCATCTTCAAATTTGAAAATCCCAGTCAAACTTTGTCGCGATTAATGCGCTACGAATACTACGGTTATCCCGAAGATTTCATTTTTCGCTACCGCCGCAGCATCGAAGCAGCAACAGTTGCCGACGTGCAGCGCGTAGCCAAGACTTACTTGAAACCGGAGAATCTGGTAACATTAGTAGTTGGAAATACGGCAGCAATTCAACCGCCGTTATCGAGTTTGGAAACTTCGGTAAAAGTGCAATCTGTTGATATCACAATTCCCCCAGCGACTTAATTTATTTACTCGTTCCCAGGCAGAGCGAAAGTATTTTGTAGGGTGCGTCGCTGCCCAAACTTCGCTCTTTCTTTGGGGATTTTTGATGGCGACGCACCTGACTATTGTGTGGTGCGTCGCTGTAAGATTTTAGCTTTTATTTGTAAATTTTCGATGCCGACGCACCCTACGGCTAACTTCGGTAAAAGTGCAATCTGTTGATATCACAATTCCCCCAGCGACTTAATTTATTTGTGATTAGGAGTCGCCGATCTGGGTAAGGACACGGCAATGCCGTGTCCCTCCTCTTTGCCGCACAATCCTCAGCTAAAAATCAATACTCAAAGGCGCTCTCGGAAACGGAATCACATCCCGAATATTCCCCATTCCCGTCATAAACTGCACCAACCGTTCAAATCCCAAACCAAACCCAGCGTGAGGCACAGTACCGTAGCGGCGCAAATCCAAATACCACCACAATTCTTCCTTATTCATACCCTGGGCTTCCATGCGTCGCTCCAACACATCCAACCTTTCTTCCCGCTGCGAACCGCCGATAATTTCCCCAATATTAGGAGCCAAAACATCCATTGCTCGCACCGTTTTCTCGTCCTCATTTAAACGCATATAAAATGCTTTAATTCCGACGGGATAATCGCTGACAATAGTCGGCTTTTTAAACAAGTCCTCAGCCAAATAACGCTCGTGTTCCGACTGCAAATCCAAGCCCCAACTTACCGGAAAATCAAACTTTTTGTCGGCTTTTTCCAAAAGTGCGATCGCCTCAGTATAAGTAATCCGCTCGAACTGATTATTAATGATATTTTCAGCAGTAGCCAAAACCGTTTTGTCAATGCGCTCATTGAAAAACTCCATATCTTCCGGGCAATGCTCCAAAACGTATTTAAAAATGTACTTTAAAAACGCCTCAGCCAAATCCATATCTCCCTGCAAATCGCAGAAAGCCATCTCCGGTTCAATCATCCAAAACTCAGCCAAATGTCGCGAAGTATTAGAATTTTCCGCTCGAAAAGTAGGGCCAAAAGTGTAAACATTGCCAAAAGCCATCGCCATAACTTCCGCTTCCAACTGGCCGCTAACTGTTAAATAGGCGCGCTTTCCAAAAAAGTCTTTAGCATAATCAACCTCTTGCGAATCAGTGCGCGGCACATTCTTTAAATCAAAATTAGTAACGGCGAACATTTCCCCCGCACCTTCGCAGTCGCTAGCAGCAATAATCGGAGTATGAACCCACAAAAAACCACGTTCTTGAAAAAATTGGTGTACGGCCGCCGAACAAGCATTGCGGACTCGAAAGACAGCACCGTGAGTGTTTGTGCGCGGCCGCAAATGCGCGATTGTCCGCAAAAATTCAAAGGAATGGCGCTTTTTTTGCAGGGGATAAGTTTGCGGGTCTGCATCGCCGTAAACTTGTACTTGTGAAGCTTTCAACTCAATTCGCTGTCCCTTCGCCGGAGACGCTACCAGCACACCCGACACTTCTAGAGATGCACCTGTATTCAGTTGTTTCAGTACATTTTCAAAATCTGGCAAATCGGAATTTATGACTACTTGCAAGTTAGCCATCGCCGAACCATCGTTGACTTCGACAAAGGCAAATTCTTTCAATTCGCGCTTAGTGCGAACCCAGCCTTGAACAGTTACAGTTTCGTCGGGTTCACCAGCGCGCAAAATTGCTGCTATTCGTTGAGTTGTCATATCCACTCCTGTTTATTTAATATTTTGCACCATATTTCTCTCTTTTCTCTTCCTCTGCGCCCTCTGCGCCCTCTGCGGTAAAAAAAAATCAAAAATCATAACATAATTCAACCGACATAGGATTTCAAAATCCAACCGATCAAAATGCCAAGCCCCCCAAACCGAACTGCTTGCCAAAAAGGTTGTTTTATGCTTCCCCACGAAAACAGGCTGCTTTCTAAATTCAACTCGATAGTTTCCAATTCTTGCTCAATTTCCCGCAATTCTTTTTTGAGTTGCGGCAATGGATTTCGGCGCCCCGACTGGCGGATTTCTTCGCGGCGATGACCGAGTTCGACTTGGCGCTGTCGATCGACCTGAATTTGAGTGTACCGTTCTTTGACTGCTGCGAGCGATCGCTCAACTGCTGCGATCGCTTGAACAAACTCACTTTCTTGCTCTTCGGGATTTAACTCTGACGGCTGTTGAGGCATTTCGATCTGCAAACCTGACAATAATAATAAAAAAAACCGATTTCCAATTAAGTTGTTATTATATGCAGTATATTTTTAAAATTCTGAAACGGCAGCCAAATCCGTATAATTGCCAATTATGCTTGAAACTACACAAACAACCCAAACTGTCAACCTCAACGAGCTGAGTACGGTAGAACTAGCCCAAGCTCTCGCCGCGCGCCTCGCCATCCCCGAAAAAGATTGGCATCGCCTCAAAGCCAACCGTTCCGCGCGCGCCTGCGAGCAAGCTGCGGCTGCTTTGGTCTTTTTGCTCAAAAAACAGCCCGAAGAAGCTCTCCCGCGCTTAAACCAAGCAGCAGGATGGCTGGATCGATCGATATCTGCTCCTCCCTGTCCCACCCACGGCAAATGATTTTGAGTTTTGATTCTGGAGTTTTGGCTTGAGTAGTTGCTCAAAACTTAGACAATCGCGCTGCTCGATCGAGCAGCGCGATTGTGAGTTCAAAAGATTTATACTTTTTTAACTCAAAACTCACATTTTGCATTATGATCAGCTATCAATAGCCATAGCGTTCAAATTCTCACTGCCAACTTCAGTCCGGGAACGAAAAAATTTCCAGGTCTAGCTGAGGTGAAAACTGCTGCTTTCATAGCGGTGCTAGCGCAACCCCGGCAGCCGATAGCGACTGGGAAGTTCTTTGCACAGCCGTAACTCGGTACCTTGAGAATTCCACTCTACCCGATCGAATATTTGGTAAAGAATAAACAACCCCCTACCACATTCCTGTTCCACATGGGGTAGTGCAGAGTTATCTGCAACCTCCTCTGCGAGGAGATTGTCGCAATCATCGGTATAAAGGTTGCAACTGCAAGGGGCCTTAAAGCCAGAACCTTCATCCGATATCACCCACCAATATTGGTTTTGGACGATCGAAAAACGGACTCCAACAGTTTTACCGGGATCTAATTTGTTTCCATGCTTAGCAGCATTTACCAAAGCTTCTTGAAGCCCCAACCGCAATTGGGCTTGCCAGATTTCTGGCACCTCTGCTAGGAGCAGATCCAAAATAGGACAAAGGTATAGAGTAGAAGCGAAGCTAATAGTAATCCAATTGCGTCCGACGGGACGAGGTGAAATAGCAATCACTCAGAAAACTCCCTAACTTTCAGGTGGATAAAGTTCACACCCTGCATAGTTGGCTCCCTAGTATTCAAAATGCTAATTAATTGAGCGGCGCAGCTCTACTTATATCTTAGAGTATCCAAGCAATTAAGAACAGCAAACCACGTCACAAAATATTCAGCGATTCTGAGAAACTTCTGCAGAGAACCATCAGTAATTTTACTTATAAGTTCTCCCAGCAGCGAAATTTTGAGCTCAGCTTTTGCCAGCTAGCAACCAAACCACTAGCTGCATCCTCGAAGCCGTCAACACCTCTTGAACAAACGATCCCCACCTAGAAAAGCTCTCCAATAACTATAAAAAAGTCGATCCCTTAACCCTCGCCAATCAGGTTCGACCCTCGCAGCCCCTAGGCAAGCGCCATCGTCCAGAACTTGATTTTGCCACCAAACAGCAAAATCATCATACCTAGGTATGTTGCAGCCAAAACCCAATTTATTATCCAAAATGCGATCGGGTCAAATATCTCCCATTGCTGCGCCCCTCACAAAATCAATATTTGTTACAAAACTTATTAATTATGAGTGCGTGAGAGCCCGATATCTCAACTCGCCCAAATTGACCAATCCTTTGCTGGCGCAACTCCGGCTCCTTGGTAAAACTATATAAATCTGAATGTCGCGATACAATAGTTAAAGTAAATAATTATTTCTTTACATTATGCAAGCAACCCCAGCCATAAACACAGCCCCCATAGCTGGAACTTACTGGCAGTGGCGAGGGCATTCAGTATACTACGTTCGATCCAGCGATCGGCATCCAGAACGCCCTCCCCTGCTGTTAATTCACGGTTTTGGAGCATCCACAGACCACTGGCGCAAAAATATAAGCGGCCTGAGCAAAGACTTTGAAGTGTGGGCGATCGACCTTTTGGGATTCGGGCGATCGGCAAAACCCGAATTACAGTACAGCGGCGACCTCTGGCGCGACCAACTCCACGACTTTATCACCAACATCATCGGCCGGCCCGCCGTACTAGCAGGCAACTCCCTCGGAGGCTACGCCGCCTTGTGTGTAGCCGCCCAGCGCCCCGAATCAGCAGCCGGACTCATATTAATCAACAGCGCCGGCCCCTTCAGCGAACCGCAGCCCGCACCCGAAGCCCCGCCCTTGCAAAAAGCCATATCTGCAGTAGCTAAAACCTTATTTCAGCAAGATTGGGCAAGTTTTCTGCTGTTCCAGTACGTGCGCCAGCGATCGACAATTCGGAAAACCCTAGAAAAAGTTTATCTCGACCAAAGCGCCGTCACAGACCAATTAGTAGAAGAAATATACCTTCCCTCCTGCGATCCCGGTGCCCCCAAAGTATTCGCGTCCGTATTCCGAACACCCCAAGGCGAAAAAATTGACGTATTACTTAGTCAATTAACCTGCCCGTTGCTAATGCTTTGGGGAGAAGGCGATCCGTGGATGAATTCCACAGAAAGAAGCGCCAAATTTCGCAAACACTATCCGCAGTTGACAGAACACTTTATCAAAGCCGGTCACTGTCCCCACGACGAAGTACCAGAACAGATAAACGAACTGATTCGCGCATGGATAATTGACAAGGGCATGGGGCATGGGGCATAGGGCATGGGGCATGGGGCATAGGGCATAGGGCATGGGGCATGGGGCATAGGGCATGGGTTACTGGTTATTGGTTATTAGAACGAATAACTAACAAGAAACATAGGACAAATAACCAATGACTCATGACTAATGACTAATGACTAATGACTTCATTTAACTTTCAGGTTAAATTATACTTACATATTCTGAGGAGACGGAAACAATGACCCGCAAAAAGACTCGCCGCCATTTTATATTGAGCAGTATAGCTGTTGCCAGCGGCATTGCAGGTGCTAAGGCGATCGAACAGCAGGATCGGGAAATCATAGCCGCACCCAATAACCAGGCGGCCGCCACAGTAAAAATGCCAGAACGACTTTTAGGCAACACCGGCGTGAAAGTGCCGATTTTCGGTTTGGGGGGGGCCGGACAAACACCGCTGTCGCAGCCGGGAAGAGAAGCAGAAGCAGCGGCGCAAATTGAACGGGCGATCGAACTAGGCATTCGCTATTTTGACACGGCGGCCGACTACGGGCCCAGCGAAGAAAACTTAGGCAAAGTTTTGCCACCATATCGAGATCGCCTATTCCTAGCCTCAAAAACCGCCGCCAGAGACAGAGACGGTGCGTGGAGAGACTTAGAGCAATCGCTCAAAAGATTGAAAACCGATCGGCTAGACTTGTGGCAACTCCACCACGTCTCATTCCAAGCCGAATTAGACCAAATTTTCAGTACCAAAGGAGCAATAAAAGCGATCGAAGAAGCCAAACAGCAAAAAATAATTCGTTTTTCCGGCATCACCGGACACCACGAACCAGCCATCATTGCTGCAGGCTTGGAACGCTATCCTTTTGACACAACATTAATCTGCCTCAACGCCGCCGAAAAACATCACCCGCGCTCCTTTGTTACCAGCGCTTTACCAGTGGCCAAAGCCAAAAACATCGGCGTCATAGCCATGAAAATACCAGCTTACGGCAAATTATTTCAGAACGGTGTTTTAGATGGAATGCACCAAGCAATGGGCTACACGCTTTCACTTCCCGGCGTGCACTGCTGCGTCATCGCCGCCGAGTCAGTAAAGCAATTAGAAGAAAACTTAAAAGTCGCCCAAGCATTCAAACCCCTGAACCCAACAGAAATGGCAGCACTTGAAAAACGCACCGCCGCCGCTTGGCAAGAAAATACATTTTTCAGACAGTGGACTTAGATGTGATGTTGCGAAATGCGGCGCTCGTCGCCGCTCTACTTGCTGTTAATATTGAACAGGAATCACCAATCCAGGTATAATGGGTTGAGGAAGGAAAAATCTATAAAACTAACGGTTTCAAGTTCCTCTCTATCTGATAGTTTATCAACAGGACATTTTTTAATGAAATTAGAAATTAGAAACTTAGGTGTTGTTGAAAAAGCAGAAATTGATTTAAAGCCTTTAACGGTTTTTATTGGTCGTAATGGTGAAGGGAAAACATGGGCTGCATACACTTTATCAGCGATCCTCGGACAGCAGGGATACAAAAATTACTTGAAAGCTTATCTTGAGGGTAAAACCCAACAGACATATCCAATCATAGATAGCGCACTTCAGCAACTTTTTGATGAAGGTAATGCACAAATTGATATGATTCAATTTGCTAATGACTGTGCCGAAATTTATATTAATGATGTGGCTCGTTTGGCTCCAAACTGGATGCGCTCTTTTATGGCTACAGAACGAGCAGATTTTGAAAATTTGCAAGTAGATTTTAAGTTGGAAGAAACAAAATTAGACTTTCTGGAAAGGATAAAATCAGTTTCTGTCCAGAGAGAAATTTCTTTGGGCTTACTAAATTCTGTAAAAGAATCAGGCGAAACAATATTATACTTTTATTCAGGAGGAGGCAAAGATTTGAATAAGCTCCCCAGAAAAGCGATTAAGCAATTCATAATTCAGGAAATTTTTCTGATGCTCCACAGAGCATTTTATGCTTATATACATATATTCCCTACTGAAAGAACGACTTTTATAACTTTTCCATTTAGCTCTTTTAGAGTTAGAGAAATTAGAGGCGAAGAACCTTTAACAGAAACAAATAAATCCGAATTTGAACCAAGAAAAACGTCTTTGGTTGAACCAGTAAAGCGTTTCTTGGACATGATTATATTGAGTTCTATAAAAAAAGAAGACAGAGAAAAGGAAATAAAAGAAAATCCTTTGTTAAGGAAATATGTAAAATTAGCTGATTTTTTGGAAAAAGAGATTTTACAAGGAGAGGTCGGCTTTGAAACAACATCCGAATTGCGAAAAGAACTACTTTTTCAACCTAAAGAAAGTACCAAGTTGGAGATGCCTATTGTTTCTTCAATGGTAAAAGAACTAGCTCCATTAGTTCTCTGTTTGCGCTATTTAGTTGAACCAAATGAGTTACTGATAATTGATGAGCCAGAAATGAATTTACATCCAGCGGCTCAAGTAGAGATAGCTGAATTTTTGGCAATGTTAGTCAATGCTGGATTGCACGTCTTAATTACAACCCACAGTCCCTACATTGTCGATCATCTTGCTAATCTCATGCAAGCAGCTAAGCATGAAGATCCAGATAGCATTAAAGAAATGTTTTATTTAGAGCGAACAGATGCTTTTATTTCTCAAGAAAAAGTTTCAGTCTATTTGTTTGAGGATGGAACAGCCAAAAACATTATCAGTGAAGAAGGTACAATAAATTGGGAAACTTTTGGTCAAGTGTCGGATGATGTTTCTCGCATTTATGCTAATTTACTGAAAATTCAAGATTGAGAGACAGTTAATGCCTTTTGAAAATTTGCTTTTATCCTCCTGTTTACTTCCAGGTCAAACTTATTTTAAGGAACATAAAGCTTCAGTAAAAGTAGAACCCCTAGAAGGCGAAACAATACTTTTTTTTAACATAGATGACCAATCAAATCCTGGTTGTAAGCTGCGTCAATTTTTATGGGGCACAGAAAAAGGTCAAAAAATGTGCGACCTGATGGTGTTTTACGCTAAAGACAGCAAGCGTGTTATCTGTTTTGTAGAATTAAAAGATAATATCGGTGATTTAGGTCATGCCACAGAGCAAGTAATTAATACATACAATTCTTTCAAGGTACATCTGCAAAAAAGTTATACGGCGAAAGCATTTATTTCTGCGTGTGCCGGTTCTTCACCCTACGAACATGAGGAATATCAGAGAAAGTTATTAAAGGAGTTTGGGAAAAATAATTTTGATTTTAATAACAGAAGTAATGATGCTTTAGGTGATTTGTTGCGGGGAATCCCATCTAAAACAGGTGGAGGGAAGCGGAAAAATAAAAAGTAGAAAAAATCGGTCAATTAAGGCTATTCAATAAGATGTTTTTGAAGCGCCACACCTAGGTTATCTCTTTCCTTGCACATCTCGGGTGAAAACTCCCCAAATCAAAAAACAAGGCGAGCCAACCCGCTCGCCTTGTTTTTTATCATAATAAATGCACTTTGTCAACAGCAAAGAGCTACTTTTTTTTCCGTTTAGCCTTATCTAACCGCCTACGATCGCGCCACTCAACAGAAGTCAAATAAGCCACCCCGCCAGTCACTGTCACTAGCAGTACAAAGGCCACTAAAACGAGAAAATTAGCAATCGAAAATTCCACAACCCCTCTTCCTCTGATTTTACATTTTCTACTTTCGATTTTAGATGAAAAATGTTAACAATTAACAGTTGAATTTAGACGGCTAACTGTTAACTGTTAACACTCCCTTCAAACTGCTGGCAACTCTGACAAAATGGTAAACCTAACATGATTAATTGCCAGACTTCCCACGGAAACCTCCTCCTTATTTAAAGGAAGACCGCCGCTAGTGAGACTTTGAAACCGAATTCCCTTGCCAATTTCTACGTGATACCAAGCCAAACCCATAAAAAATCGCAACGGATAAGGGCCTCTGTCTTGAATATCATCAGGATTAGATTCCATCGGCACCCAGCCAAAACCCGGAATGTAAAATTCCAGCCAAACGTGATTGAAATCTGGTTCCAGCGACACACCTTTTCTGTCACCAAAAGCGGGGCACTTGTAGCGGCCGATCGTGCGGCAAGCAATCCCGTTTAACCTAGCCAAAGCTAACAAAAGTCCCACGTATTCGCCACAGGAACCGATACCACGCCGCAGCACAATATCGGGAGTGTCAATGTGAGGCCTAATTCCGTAAGAAAGTTGATCGTAAACAAAATTACGAATGCTCAGCAATTGCCTGAGAATGTTAGTTTCCGAGCCAATGGCAGCCACAGCAGCCGATCGCACAATTTCCGTATCCATCGCCAAATTGTCATTATCTACCAAATACTTAGCTGCAAACTCCGGCGACAGCTTCGGAATCTTTTCCACATCCCTCGGTGACAACTGATACTTAATCGATCGAACTTCTAACAAAGCCTTCCAGCCAAAAATTCGGCGTTCCCCAGGGTGCAGCCGATCGAACTTAAACACCGCCACCCGTTCCCCTTCCTGAATTTCCTCAGTAAAAGGCATTCCAATCGGCGTAATTTTCCTAACCTTTTGCCGGTGAGTTTGCGAAGGCAAAGCAATCCGCCACTCCAAATTTTCGATGTCTACCTCATCGAGAGGAGACAGTTCCTCCACATAAGACATTTCCATCAAAAAACCGTTTGACAAAGCGTAGCGATCGGCTTCATTGTAGTGAAAAGACAAAGGCTGAATAAAAGTGCGATCGCGCTTCGTCAACTGAAAAGGATCTTCCGAATTCGGGTCATCCCGGATGTAAAGTTCATCCCCGGCATAAGCCACGTACAGAACCTCCTCCCCCGTTTCGGAATCCTTGTGAAAAGCCAAACCCGAAGGCGACTCAAAGGGAGTCAAAACGCTAAATTTAATCTCCCCAGTTCCCCGTTCCAAACAGTAAACAGTTTGCTCAGTCTTGTCACAAACCCAAATTTCCTCATCCCGGACTGTGATATTTTCTACCCCAATACCGGGAGCATAAAACCGAGTAATTTCCCGACCAGTTTTCAGGTCAAAAACCAGAATATAGCCCAATCTCTGGCAAGTCACATAAAGCGTAGATTTCCACACAGCAATCCCGTCAGCAGGATAAGAAAGCGAAACAAAATGTTCCGGTTTGAGTTCAGCGATCGCCCCGTCCAGAATTGCGCCCCGACAGCAACAAATATCCTCATCCCGCGCAAACCAGAGAGTATCTTCCGAAATAGCCAGCCCCGTTGCGCCGGCAAACTTAGCCGTTTGATAAGGATTCAAAACCGTAGTGTTGTCACTTTCTCGATCGATCTCCAATAGCAGCCCTTCGGCGCGATCGACAGCGAACAACCTATTTCCTAAAAAAGCAATGCCGTGCAGTGCCAAGACTCCGATGGGTCTGACCATCCGCAGCCCCGAAGGCTGTTTGTCCGAGAGAACAGGTGAATCGAGATTCATGCTAAATTTCTTGCCGGTATTGTACACAAAAACTGATTTGTAACTTGTAGCCGATCGCTTGAGGTTCACCAGCAAAATTGCCGAGTTTCCTGATATCCAGGACTGACGCATCAACCAGGTGTTTTTACCAAAAGACGCGTTGTAGCCTCTTGCTAGAGTTAAAACACCCCGAATATTAGGGTTTAACAAGCTCAACCCAACCTGCTGCAGTGAATGGAAGTAAGTATAACTACTAAGCTACCACTGACAAACGCGACAGAGAATTCTATGTTGAGCAGAGCGACCCAAATAATCGTATCTGCCTGAAGATATAAATTAAGTACAACAGATTACTATATCGGTCAAAACCTTGGATAGAATAAAACCGTGCGATAAAGTTCCTAGGTTCATCAGAAGGCAGGTTCGTCATGGCTTTGAAGTCTGCTCTAAATATCGGTGCTCTTTCCTTAATTCTGTCTTTAAAGGCACTGGCCGCCGGTAGTTTTTTAATACCAGCAGAGGCTCTCAACAGCCCCGCAAACATTGTCCAGCGCGCATCACCACCGCAGCTATCCCTCAACTGGCAAACAGTTCAACCCGCCCAAGCAAGCGGAAGTAGACCCAACAGCGAGCAATTGGGATCCGCCTGGAATAGCTTTCAACCGCCACAGGACGGAGTACCCGGAAGGCGGGAAGGGGGAGGAACCCGCGGCTTAGAATGCCCCACGGCCACCACTGCCTTAACTGCCTTGATTCCCCAATCAACTATGGGGCAAACCATATCAGCAAAGCCAACATTTTTCTACTACCTTCCCGTAGCCCTAGACAAAACAGTTCAGTTTGAGTTAGCAGACGAAAGGGACAAAACACTATACAAAAAAAGTTTTCGCATGGTAACTAGCCGTGCAGGTGTAGTTAGCGTCAGCCTCGACTCCGACGACAACTCGCCAGCCTTGGAAGTTGGCAAAAACTATCAATGGTACTTTACTATCAAATGCAACCCCAAAAATACAACAGATGATGTTCTCGTTTCCGGGTGGATCAACCGCACCGCACTCCCCCCAACCGTGAAAACAGAGTTGGATCGATCGTCCGATCTCACCAAGCTCAGCATCTTCGCCCAACAAAATCTCTGGTACGAGTACCTGGCAACTCTAGCTCAATTGCGTATCCAGTCTCCCAGCGATGCCAGTTTAGCGAGCCAGTGGTCAGCAGTGCTCAACTCAGTCGAACTCGGCAAAATAGCCCAAGAACCCTTAGTCGCAAGTGAGTTAACACCTATCACAAGAAAATAATTCGACACCAGCTTCACGCAAAGAATGCAGCGGTAGGCCCGTACCCCAAACCCTGATACCCATAAGTCAGTCGATTTTAGATTTTAGATTTTAGATTTTAGATTTACTTGCTGCATTGAATCTGGGAGCAGGAACAGGAGTCTAAAATTTTAGGATCTACACTGATGAACATTCGGGGCACGGTATCCGTTTTTGGGCGAGTCATTGCCAATTCTAAAATCTAAAATCTAAAATCTAAAATCTAAAATCTAAAATAGTATGAGGGGTGCAGCAAGTACGAAAAACTCGGTTTCGATCGCGGTATTTGGCAGCGCCCCAAATGATTTTTGCCTGTTGCGGGTTGTTTGGTCGATCGTCCTAAATAAATTAAAATTTTTGTACGGATCGGCAGTTCGGACTTTTGGCATCTGGAAAGGCGGGCGGTGGAAATTTTGATGGTCAAATTTCGCCTAATACTAAATGATAAACTGGCATAGTCAAGCAGGCGACAAACTTATTTTAGAGAAATTATTAATTATGCGCCCGAATGCAAATATTGCACTATTTCGGTTGGGGATTTCACTTCTAACTGCGCTGCCGATGGCTTGCTTGTATGCCAATAAAGCTATATCCCAAACAAAGGATATTTCTCAGTTGCCCGTCGCCGCTGACAACTCAGCAGATACGGGCAATCAAGTATTAGCACTGCAAAAACTAGAAATCAAGCAGGATGAAACAGCAACAAACTTAAATCAGCTTCCCGATGCGATCGAGACCAACCCTGAACCAGAAACACCATCGAACCGGGCACAGAACAGCCAAGAAGCCTGTTCCACAAGCAGTTTGATTGATTGTGGTACGGGCATCTTGCCCGTAGCAAAAAATCTCGTTGACAACGATCGCCAATGTCAGAACCCGCTAGATTGTAATTTTTTAGCCCAGAACCCGCAGACGCCACCGGGAAACCTCCCGCCCGACTTAAACCGCGATCTAGTACCAAATCCGCTGTTACCGTCGCCGCCGACTCAGCCAGATCCCAATCGCGATCGATTTCTGCAACCGGCCCCGCAGCCTTCCCCAGAACCTCCCCAAGTACCACCCACCGTAGCGCCGCCGTCTCCGTCGCCAGTTCCCCCAACGCTGCCGAATACACCAATTGATGTGCAGAAAATTCAAGTAGTTGGCAGCACAATTTTAAGCCAAGACGAAATTAATGCCTTAGTCAACCCCTTAGAAGGCCGTTCTACCACCCTAGAACAGCTCAAACAAATCGCCGACAAAATTACCGAAATTTACCTCAATCGTGGCTACATCACTTCGAGAGCAGTCTTGCCGCCCCAAACTATCACCGCAGGGGTAGTCCAAATTCAAGTGATTGAAGGCAAGCTAGCCCGAATTGAGGTAGAAGGAACTAAAAGATTGAATCCAAGTTACATCCGCAGCCGGATTCGACTCGGTGCCGGAAGGCCTTTAAGCACAGCTTTATTAGAAGACCAACTCCGGCTGCTGCGAGTCGATCCTTTATTTGACAATGTAGAAGCCAGTCTGCGGGCCGGGGATAATGAAGCCGAGAGCATTCTGATCGTCCGAGTTTCGGAAGCTAATCCCTTTCAACCTACTTTCAGCATTGACAATTACTCGCCTCCCAGTGTCGGTTCCGAAAGATTGGGAGTTAGTTTGCGGCACCGCAATATAACAGGAAATGGCGACGAACTGGCAGCAGCTTATTATCGCTCGCTCGGCGATTCAGACGTGTTTGATTTTAGCTATCGCGTGCCGCTAAATGCGATGAACGGCACTTTGCAATTGAGGGCGGCACCGAATCGCAACAGTATCGTACAAGCACCTTTTAACCGTTTTGACATTTCGGGAAAATCGCATTTATTTGAAGTTAGTTACCGCCAGCCGCTGCGGAGAACGCCGATCGAAGAATTTGCCTTATCTGCTGGTTTTACTTATCAGACAGGCAGAACTTTTCTCGAAGGCGAACCGTTTCCTTTTGGCACCGGCCCGGACTCCAATGGTGTCAGCACTACGAGTGCAATTAAGCTGGGACAGGACTACATTCGGCGCGACCCGCAGGGTGCTTGGGCCGTGCGATCGCAATTTACGATCGGCACTAGCTTGTTTGATGCTACTCAAAACGAAGGTTCCGATCCCGACGGACAATTTTTGAGTTGGCTGGGTCAAGTGCAGCGAGTACAGCGATTGAATGACAAACATTTATTAATTTTGCAGGCAGACTTACAGTTGTCAGCTAATAGTTTGTTGCCTTCCCAGCAATTTGTAATTGGTGGTGGACAATCTTTGCGCGGCTACCGCCAAAACGTCCGTTCTGGCGATAACGGCTTCAGAGTTTCCATCGAAGATCGGATTACTTTACAACGCGATGCTTCGGGAAATCCCAAACTTCAATTGGCTCCTTTTTTGGATGCGGGTACCGTATGGAACGTTGCGAACAATCCTAATACATTAACCAATCAGACATTTTTAGCAGGTCTGGGTTTGGGGGTAATCTGGGAACCGATACAGCGGGTGAACCTGCGCGTAGATTACGCTTTTCCTTTGGTGAGGATTAGCGATAAAGGCGACAATCTGCAAGATAACGGCATTTACTTCAACATAATTTATACGCCCTAAAGGGACTTACTGCTATCTCGCACTATGGTCAGCAACAGGCAAGATGCCTGTTCCACAAAATATAAATTTTATTGTGGAACAGGCATCTTGCCTGTTCATAAAACCCACATTCCGCAGATGTGGGTCAAAAGATAATAACATCGACGAGCCAACGCCCCGCCGATCGATTCAAGTTACATCCCTTAACGTCTTTTCCTCACCGTTGACGCAGCCAATGACAGACAAAGATTATAAAAAATGATAGAGTTTCTCTTTAACATAAATATTTTTTTTTGACAACTAACGCCCAGCGAATCTTAATTTTAATCACCTCGGTAAAAAATGAGCCAACGCTAAGCAGATTTGCCTATCCAAAAAGAAACTATAGCTTTTGGCTTTTACGGATTCGCTAGAGAAAGGTTTAGTTGACCCCCCTCTCCCAATTCTTAACTCTCCCAAAAAACAATTATGCTGCCAGATAAATACCGAAAAGTGCATCGCTGTCTCCCTCTGGTGATAGGAGTTGTATTCGCTACCACCTACAGCATCCCCATCAGCGGCCAACCCAGAACTACCAGAGTGTCTGAGTCATCAACAACAGAAAACCTTAACCCATCAGGAATAAAACAACCAGTACAAGCATTTGCTGGACAACTCGCCGTGTTTTTAGGACATGAGGCGGATGTCACCAGTGCTGTCTTTAGCCCCGATGGCAGTAAAATTTTGACGGCGAGTGAGGATGAAACTGCCCGTCTATGGGATCTTAATGGCAATCATTTAACGGTATTTCGAGGTCATGACAAAGAAGTCAGACGTGCTATCTTTAGCCCCGATAGCCAGCACATTCTGACCATTACTGAGTATGAAGCCATCCGCCTGTGGGATCTCAAAGGCAATCTCCTCAAAGAGTTCCGAGGGGTTGAGAATGGCGATAAAGTCATAAATGCCGTATTTAGTCCAGATAGCCGGCAAATTCTCACCATTAGTCGGTTTTCCGAGCGAGCCGGTTTTAGGGATAAATTTCATTTGTGGGATATCAACGGCAATCTCCTCGCTGAGTTCCAAGGTCATCAAAAGATAACAAGTGGCGGATTAGTCTCCTCAAAAGCTGTATTTAGCCCGGATGGTCGCCAAATCCTTTCTGTCGATTCCCATGGAATTGTTTACTTATGGGATAGCAAAGGTAATCTTCTCAAAGAGTTTCAGGAACATGAAGATAGTGTCATTAATGCAAAATTTAGTCCCGATGGTAGCCAAATCCTCACGGCTAGTGCAGATAAAACTGCCCGTCTGTGGGATACCCAAGGTAATGGGTTAGCCGTGTTTCAGGGGCATAAAGAGTCGGTTTACAGTGCAGAATTTAGTCCCGATGGTCGGCAAATCCTCACCGCTAGTAGCTATACAGCCAGGGTTTGGGATACTAAAGCCAATCTTTTAGCAGAATTCCAGGGACATAAAGTTTATCGCTGGGGTGTACAAGGATTTAGCCCCGATGGCCGGCATATTCTAACCAGTAGTCGAGATGGAACTGCTCAAATTTGGGATACCAAAGGCAATCTCAAAGCAAAGTTGCGGGGACATGAGAGTGCAGTGAGTGCAGTATTTAGTCCAGACGGTAAGCAAATCCTCACCTTTGGTTGGGATCAAGTGCCTCGTTTGTGGGATGTGTCAGCCTCAATTGCTGCTGAATCTGAGCAAATAGTGGCTAGGGAAACCCTTCTAGAAAGTGTGTCTGAAAATAATGCTCAACTGGCAATATTTCGGGGACATGAAAGTTTGGTTAGCAGTGCTGTCTTTAGTCCCGATGGCCGGCAAATTCTCACCGCCAGTCGAGATGAAACGGCACGATTATGGGATCTTAAAGGCAATCTCCTGGCAGAGTTTAAAGGACATGAAGAAGGCGTCTATCGAGCAAGATTTAGCCCCGATGGGAGTCAAATCCTCACCACCAATGGTGAGAACATCCGTTTGTGGGATAACAAAGGCAATCTTCTCTCTGTATTGCAAGGGGGCAGTCACATCAATGCAGTATTTAGCCCGGATGGTAGCAAAATCCTCCCCACCGATTGTCAGTGCTATCCGGTTAGCTTGTGGGATAGCCAAGGTAATCTCCTCACTGAGTTGCGGGTACCCAGGAAAGTTGAGGACATAGAAGAACGGCAGTGGATGGTTAACAGTGCAACATTTAGTCCCGATAGTAGCCAAATTCTCACCGCCAGTGAGGATAAAATTGCCCGATTGTGGGATACCAAAGGTAATCTCTTAGCCGAATTCCCACTCGGACATGAGAAGGCCGTCAAAAGTGTCGTTTTTAGCCCCGATGGTCGTCAATTTTTGACAGCAAGTGATGATGAAACTGCCCGTTTGTGGGATCTTAAAGGTAATCTCCTTGCCGAGTTCCGAGGGCATAAGGAAAGACTCGAAAGTGCTGTATTTAGTCCTGATGGAAGTCAAATTCTGACTGAGAGTTTACATGATACTGCTCGTCTGTGGGATCTCAAAGGCAATCTCTTAGCAGAGTTTCGGGCAGATGAAACACATCTTGGAAGTGCAATTTTTAGCCCCGATGGCCGGCAAATTCTCACGACTAGCAGTGAGACTTTCGGCCCTGGAATCGCCCGGTTGTGGGATACCAAAGGTAATCTCTTAGCTGTGTTTCGGGGACATGAAGGTGCCATTCACAGTGCAGTCTTTAGCTCAGATGGTCGGCAAATTCTCACTGCTGGTAATGAAGGCACTGCCCGGTTGTGGGATGTGTCAGTGGCAATTACTGCCCAAGCCGAGCAAATGGCTGCCCTACAAATTTTTCAGGAAAGCTTGTCCAAAAATAACGCTCAACTGGCAGAGTTACAGGAGAACAACGAAGTCCAGCGTGCCGTATTTAGCCCTGATGGTCGCCATATTCTTACCACGACCGAGAAAATGGTTCACCTGTGGGATACCAAAGGCAATCTTCTAACCGAGTTTCAAGTCCCTCAAGAAAGACTCTCCAGACCTGTATTTAGCCCCGATAGCGGACATATCCTTGCAGTGGGTGATGAAACTGCCTACTTGTGGGATATCAAAGGTAATATCCTGGCAAAATTCCAAGGACACAAGGGTTCTGTTACAAGGGCAGTATTTAGCCCAGATGGGAATCAAATTCTCACTGCTAGTATAGATAGTACCGCCCGTCTGTGGGATACCAAAGGAAATCTCCTGACTGAGTTTCGGGGGCATGAGTATCAAGTCAACACCCTAGTCTTTAGTCCAGATGGAACTCAAATCCTGACCAGCAGTTCGGATAAAACCGCCCGTCTGTGGGATACCCAAGGTAATCTCCTAGCAGAGTTTCGGGGGCATGAGTGGGTTGATAATGCCATCTTTACCCCCGATGGCCGGCAAATCCTTACCCTCGGCAATGATTCCCACGGGTATGCCCGTCTGTGGGATACCCAAGGCAATCTCCTAGCAGAGTTTCGGGGACAGAAGGATGTAGAGAAAGGCTCTAGTTCTAGCAGCAGCGTTGTATTTAGCCCGGATGGTCGCCAAATTTTAATCACCAGTGGGGATAGACTGTCCCGGCTATGGGATATCAAAGGCAATCTGTTAGCCATATTCCGAGATCATGACAGTTCTGTCAACACCGCCGTATTTAGTCCTGATGGTCGCCAAATTCTCACCGCTAGTGAGGATAAAACCGCCCGCCTGTGGGATAACCAAGGCAATTTGTTAGCAATCTTCCGGGGACATGAGGATAGTGTCGAAAGTGCCGTATTTAGCCCAGATGGTCGCCAAATTCTGACGGCGAGTCGGGATAGAACCGCCCGTGTCTGGGATATTGCCACAGGAATCAAAGTTTCTGCGGCTGAAGTCGCATTTTTCAGAGGAAATCAACTGTCTAGCCAAGAAACCGCCGAATCAAGAAAACTCGCCCTTCAAAAATTAGAAGAAGCCCTCGAACTCTATCGTGCAGAGCGAAACTACGCCCAAGCTGCACAGACTCTCTTATCCATTGGTAAGATTTACGTCAATTTCGGACAATTTCAATCTGCC
The DNA here is from genome assembly GCF_036700545.1 of Microcoleus sp. SVA1B4. NCBI lineage: Bacteria > Bacillati > Cyanobacteriota > Cyanophyceae > Oscillatoriales > Microcoleaceae > Microcoleus > Microcoleus sp. SVA1B4. The sequence continues at coordinate 190,047 of NZ_JAUBPB010000002.1, read as the reverse complement.
TTAGACTCGTACAATCAAGCGTTGCCATTATCAAAACAAGCAGGTGCTAAAACAGAACAAGCAGCCCTACTCAACAGTCTCGGTCAACTTTACACTGATTTAGCTGACCCGAAAACAGCCCTGGATTACTATAACCAAGCGTTGCCCTTATTTTATCAATTAAATGACCAAGCGACAGTCGCCAACACCCTCAACAACATTGGTAATATTCACGCTGCTACAGGAAACTGGAAAAATGCCCTAGACTCCTACAACAAAGCCCTAGTCATCTCTCGACCCGCAGGTAATTTAGCAGTAGAAGCTACTGCCTTAACTGGCATTGGTAGCACCTACATCGCTTCAAAAGAATGGTCAACTGCCCTGAATGCGTACAACCAAGCCCTGAGCATCTCCCGACACCTAAACGACAAAGTAAAAGAAACCACAGTCCTCAATCAAATGGGGAAAATACAAGCTGCTTTAGGGCAAAGTTCTACCGCCATTGAAAACTATAACCAAGCTTTATCTCTATCCCAACAACTCGGTTACAAAACAGAAGAAGCGCACATCATCTACAATCAAGCCATCTTAAACCGCCAACAAAATAACCTCACAGTTGCCCAAACCGAAATCGAAACCGCAATTAATATTATTGAAAACCTCCGCACTCAAATCGGTAGCCAAGAACTGCGGCAGTCTTACTTTGCCCGCAACCAAGATTATTACCAGTTTTACATCGATTTTTTGATGCAACTGCACCTGAAAAATCCCGATAAAGGTTATGACGCACAAGCCTTTCATGCTAGCGAACGTGCCCGTGCCCGCAGTCTGCTTGAACTCCTCAGCGAAGCCAGCGCAAATATTCGCCAAGGAGTTGACCCGCAACTGCTAGCACAAGAACAAAATTTGCAACAACAACTCAGTGATTTTCAGACTCGCAAATACCAAATTGTCATCGCTCAATCTACGCAAGAAGCTCGGGAGGAAATTCAACAAAAAATCGACACAGTTCTCAATGAACTCGCTCAAATAGAAGCTAAAATTCGCGCCAACAGTCCTCGTTACGCTGCTCTCAAATATCCCGAACCTCTCAACTTGCAACAAATTCAACAACAGGTAATCGATGACAAAACGCTACTTTTAGAATATTCTTTGGGTGAGGAGCGCAGTTATTTGTGGGCGGTGACGAAAACTTCTTTCACCAGTTACGAACTTCCTTCTCGCACCGAGATTGAAGCCACGGCTAAGAATTTCCGCGATACTTTAACCAAAGAGACCACGAGAACCTCTCTTCAAATGGTTGCCGAATCTGCTGCACTCCTGAGCCAAATGATCCTCGCTCCCGTTGCTTCTGAGTTGGGCAACAAGCGCTTGCTAATTGTTGCGGATGGAGCATTGCAATACATTCCTTTTGGCGCACTTACTCTGGAAAAATCAGAAGCGCCGCTAATAGTTAAGCATGAAGTTGTTAATCTGCCTTCTGCCTCAACTTTGGCTATCCTGCGGCGGGATATGGCGACTCGTCAACCGGCTCCAAAGGCGATCGCCTTGTTTGCAGATCCAGTTTTTAGCACTGATGATGAACGGCTCAAAGGCACGAGTACATCGCCTGTAACCAAGAATCAAACTGTTGAAACTCTGCCAGTGGAAGCGCAACAATTACAGAGATCAGCCTCTGAGGCTAACATTTATTGGACTCGCCTACCTTTCTCGCGAACTGAAGCTGAGCAAATCTTGGCTTTGGTACCGGATGATTTGGAAAAACAAGCGTTTGACTTTATGGCTAATCGTACCACGGCAACCGATCCCGATTTATCTCAATATCGCATTGTTCATTTCGCTACGCACGGATTTGCTAATAGCAAACATCCAGAATTATCGGGATTGGTGCTTTCTTTGGTTGATGAGAAAGGTACGTTACAAAATGGCTACTTGCGACTGAATGATATTTTTAATCTCAATTTACCGGCCGAATTGGTGGTGCTGAGTGCGTGTCAGACGGGTTTGGGAAAAGACGTTAAAGGAGAAGGGTTGGTGGGTTTGACGAGAGGGTTTATGTATGCGGGGGCGCCGCGTGTGGTGGTTTCTCTGTGGAGTGTTGAGGATCAAGTAACTTCTGAGTTGATGACACGATTTTACAAAAAAATGCTCCAAGATAAATTAGCGCCTGCTGCGGCACTGCGATCGGCGCAAATCGAAGTGCTACAGCTTCCAGAATGGCAATCTCCTTATTATTGGGCTGCTTTTGGGCTGCAAGGAGAATGGAATTGAGTGCGCTTCTGGCGGGAGAGGGGGAGAAAGTGGGGGAGTGCGATATGAAGAAAATATTTCCTTCTTGCTTCTTCCCTCTTGCTTCTTCCCTCTTCCTTCCACATCCGATATTAATCGCCGACTTCCCCGACAACCTCCGCAGCAGCCTGAGTTTCGAGCCAGAGTTTGAGCAACAATAGTTCTGCCCGATCGCCCAACACAGTCGCAAACACGCCCTGGGCCCCCTCAGACGCATCAGAAATCCACGTACCGCGCAGAGTCACTTCTACAAAGTCAGCATCAGCAACACAAAGCTCGATCGCATCATTGTCGTTTCGGCGCGCCTCAGATTCCAACAGAGACAGCGCTGGCAAATTCGCGGGCAGCAAAAATGCCGCAGTGCTCGGTTCGACGCTGATGCTTTGACCAACTCGCATAGCCAGCACAACTCGCAGCGCCACTAACTGTTCGGGAGATTGAGCCAAACGCTCGAGGTTAAAGCCCGTTTCAGTGTAAGTCAACTTCAGCATATTGACAGCCCTAAATTTGGAATTGAAAGTTAAAAATTGGTAATTGAAAATTGGCGATCGGGAATTGGGAATTGGGATTTAGGGCAGATTTTAGATGAGCATTACGCATCAATTTAAAATCTAAAATCTAAAATCTAAAATCTAAAATTCTTCCCATGCCCTATTCCCCAATTTGGTATTCGTGCCAAAACAGTTCGGCAAAAGCAACAGTGGGGTGTATGGGGGCTTTCGGCTTAGTTCGCAGAGACATTCCAGCTTCTACGGGAGTTCGATCGCCCTTACGAGAATTGCACCGTTCGCAAGCAGTCACCACGTTGTCCCAAGTATGCGGGCCTCCCTTGGATCGAGGCATCACGTGATCCAGCGTCAAATGCCGATTGCTACCACAGTATTGGCAAGAATGAGCGTCGCGGCGCAGAACTTCCCGGCGATTCACCGGGGGCACTTTCCACAGGCGTTCCCTGTTACCAAAAGTCAAGCGGATTTGTTCGGGTACGTGGATGCTGGTGCTGGGCGATCGTACCAGCCAGCCGTTGCCAATGCTAAAATCAAGAGGTTCAGCCTTGCCTGTTACCAACAGTACGATCGCCCGTTTGATGTTGACACGGCTCATCGGTAGGTAATTCTGAGAAAACACCACCACAGATTGCCTCAATACATCAGTTACTACGGTCACGGCTTGCTCCTCCTCATTTGGATTTTGGATTTTAGATTTTAGATTTTAGATTTTGAATCTTGCTTGCTTCGTCAGCATTGGCTACATCTGGTTTTTTCCCAGTTCCCCAAGCCGATCGAATTTCTCAAATATCCAATCAAAATGCCCCCGCTTCTCTTACTTAGAAGCGGGGGCTAGAAAAACTGCTTTCATGCAAATTTTCATCCTGTCTTGGTACAGTTGTTTAGCTGTACCTCCCGCTTCGCCTCTCTCGATCTGGCTGTGCCACTTGCAGACCGTCCCGGTCTACCTCGTTGTCATTAATTTCTGCAATTTGTCCTAATCCACTATAACCAGGTTTAATTAGGCCCAAGCCCGCCCACGAAGTCGCTGCAACAGTCGCAAAACCATTGCTAAAGACGTCCCGTGACGACTCTGAGCGACCCGTGGGGCGATCGCACTTCAGTTGATAGGTAGAGTAGGTGGGGAGAAATTTCAAAGTCGGCAGAAGGTGGTTAAGAGGCTTTCAATCTAGCTGTAAACATACTACACTGATATTACACATATGTCCACCCGTCACGGAGAAAAAATTATGCATACCCTACCTAGAACCTCAACCACCGAAATGGAAGTCACCAGCATTCGACTCGAAAGAGAGCTCAAGGAGAGACTTAAAGAGCTCGCGGGCAATCAAGGCTATCAAGCTTTGATTCGAGATTTGCTCTGGAATTACGTGCAGCAGAAGTCTGGAGAGTATCGGCAGATGTTTTCTCGATCGGATATTCGAGCCAGCATTAATGCCACAGCACAGCAGGAGGAACGCTGCGCGCTTACAGGAGAGTTGATTCGAGCGGGCGGGCCGATGTTATTAGGCCTGACAATGCACGGCGAAATGGTGCCGCTAAGTATAGGGAGTATGGCTGGATAAACGAGTTTATCGAAAATTTGTCAGAGCGATCGGCCTGGGGCCTTCACCCCAGGCGCTGAAAATCGTACTATTTTAGATTTTAGATTTTAGATTTTAGATTTTAGATTTTAGATTTGGGAATGGCTTATCAGATAAGGGTTGGGAGCTTAGCTAGAGTTGCATTGTTTTTGGGAACTGGTATTATAAAACTTCATTAAGTTTATAAGCAGTAGTAAGCAAGAATGATAATATGTAGTCAGGAGGTTAACAATGAAACTACCTGACTACGCTAAAGCAATAGGCATAAGTTACACAACTGCGTGGCGGTGGTGGAAGGCAAATAAACTACCACATCCGAGAGATGGAGGCTCTGAATGCAGCTAACAGAGAGACACATCATTAAATCGACGGAACACCGTTTCGCCCAGATTGACGAACTAGCCTTCAAATCCAAAAACCTCTACAATGCCGCCAATTACGTTATTCGTCAGAGCTTTATTTATGGATGGGGTTATGTCAACTACAACGAAATGAACCGCTTGATGAAGTCTCAGGAAGCGTATAAAGCTTTACCTGCTAAAGTCAGTCAGCAAATATTGATGGTACTAGACAAGAATTGGAAATCGTTTTTTGAGGCATTCAATGCTTACAAAGCTGATTCTTCCAAGTTCACGGGTCGTCCAAAATTGCCCAAGTACAAAGATAAAGTTAAAGGGCGAAACCTTCTAGTATACACGATTCAAGCGATTAGCAGCAAACAGTTGAAGAAAGGAATTATCAAGCTTTCCGGCACTGAACTTTCAATTAAAACCCAACTCAATCCCGATCAGATTTGTCAAGTTAGACTGGTTCCGAAATGTGATTCCTATGTAATTGAGGTAATTTATGATGAACTGGAGTCCACCCTTGGCAATGCCAACTCTGTAGCTAGTATTGATTTGGGGCTGGATAATTTAGTGGCGTTAACTTCAAATCAGCCGGGATTTATCCCTTTGTTGATTAACGGGCGACCATTAAAATCGATCAACCAGTTCTACAACAAACGTAAAGGAAAGTTGCAATCCCAGTTAAAAGGAGGTCGCAAAACTTCACTACGGATTCAGCGCTTAACACGCTGTCGCAATCAAAAAGTTGATAATTACTTGCATCATACCAGTCATGTGATTATTGATATTTTGATGGCAAAGCAGATTGGGACGCTAGTAATTGGCAAGAATGCCCAGTGGAAAACTGAAATCGAGTTAGGGAAGAAAACTAATCAAAACTTTGTTAGCATTCCTCATTCTCGGTTGATTGAAATGTTGGAATACAAAGCTCGGTTAGTGGGAATTACGGTGATTGTGCAGGAAGAATCCTACACGTCCAGAAGTAGCTTTCTGGGTTTAGACCCAATTCCGGTTTACGGAAAAACAGAAAAAGAGCCTGTATTTACTGGGAAACGGATCAAACGAGGTTTGTACAAAACATCAACTGGTCAGTTAATTAATTCCGATGTGAATGCTTCTTACAATATTCTCAGAAAAGCAATCCCAAATGCGTTCAGCGATGGGATAGGGAGCTGCGTAGTTCAGCCAATGCGGGTTAATCCGCTCAAAGTAAAAGTGAAAGGGGAGGGACTTGAAGCCTCCCATGTCTATAAATGACTATACTTTTACCAGCTATAACCATACTTTAAACAGTTTTTGATTACCAACCGTAAAATCAGGGTTGCAAGGATCTGCGGCAATCGAACTACCAACTGACATCTTGCACCATTTTCAATAAGCTTTTTATGGCCGGGCAGAATGCCCAACCCCTAATCCCCACAAGAAATTGCACTTGTTGTGGAACAGGCCGGACAGCCTGTTAAGCGAGAATAATCCAAGATGTGATCTACGAAAATTCAGGGTTTCAGATTACGAACTAAAAACAGTCCGGGCTATTGGTATAAAACCCCGCAGTATTTAAACAATATCTATTTAACGAACCACGAAGGCGGGTTCGGCGAAGCCGTTCCCCTAGGGTATAGCACGAAGAAAGATGGAGAAGTAGATAGCTAATGTTAGGGGTTCGCAATTCTGGTAACGCAGATGCGGATGCTCCAAAACGCGCGGGCTAATGCTAAACTTTCCATCGGGCGTGCTGAACAGACGATCGTACATTTGATGAAAAAAATTAAGGTAATGCTGAAAAACCGCTACTTGACTGCTGCGAGTTCGATCGCCCTTCTCACAATTATTGCCGGATGTGCAGCTACTGAATCACCTCAACTTGCATCTCCCTCTCCTGTAGCTGAATCCTCCCCGCCACCAGTTAAACCAAGTCAGCCTCAGCAGCCCTTAATAGTCTCTGCTACCAATCCCGAAACCCCCACAAATACCAAAATCCAGCAATATCTCAACGAGTTGGCCGCCCAAGGTTTTGCCAAAGAAAACCAAGGCGTCTGGATGCAATCGGGCAATACTTTGCTAGCCAATCATCAAGGTACCGTTCCTCTGTCAGCCGCTTCTATTACCAAAGTAGCAACATCTCTCGTAGCGCTGCAACAATTCGGGCCGGAACATCAATTTATTACCTTAATTGGTACAACGGGAAAAATAGAAGACGGCGTATTAAAAGGATCTTTAATTGTTCAGGGAAGCGCCGATCCGTTGTTTGTCTGGGAAGAGGCGATCGCCCTCGGTAACGCCTTAAATCAAAAAGGCATCAAACGAGTCAGTGGCAATTTGATAATTGTCGATAAGTTTTACATGAACTTTGAACTCGATCCCCTAAAATCGGGAGAATTGCTCAAACAAGGATTGAACAGTCAAATCTGGCCCAGCGAGGCCGCCGCCCAGTATCAAACACTGCCTCCCAATACGCCAAAACCCCAAATAGCAATTGAGGGTACTGTACAAGTTTTGTCAGCATCTCCCAACGAGGTGCAGCCTTTAGTCAAACATTATTCTTTGCCCCTGGCTGAACTCATCAAAAAAATGAATCAGTACAGCAACAATCTCATGGCAGATATGCTAGCGGATACTGTCGGTGGCGCTAAAACAGTCGCGCAAAAAGCAGCAGCAGCAACCGGAGTTCCTCCCGCAGAAATTCAACTCGTCAACGGTTCGGGATTGAGCGAAGAAAATCTCATTTCTCCCCGGGCTGCTTGTGCGTTGTTTATCGCTTTAGAACGCTATCTTGAACCTTACAGCATGACAATTGCTGATGTCTTAACTGTAGTTGGGAAAGATGAAGGAATACTATCAGAACGGCCGCTACCCCAATTAGCAGTAGTCAAATCTGGCACGTTGGATAATGTTAGCGCTTTGGGCGGAGCTTTGCCAACTAAAAAACAAGAAACTGTGTGGTTTGTGATTATGAATGGAGGGGCAAATGTCGAGACATTTCGCACTCAGCAAGAGGTTTTGCTGAAAAGCTTTTTGAATGAGTGGGGAAGTGTTCAAGTTTCGCCGCCGGAATTAACGCCAAATCCTGCTAGAAAGAGTAAGGTATCTCGCAGCGAAATTGTCAATTGATTTGAGGCTTACGCATGGGCACCCAGAAACCGGGTTTTTTTACAAAAAGACGGGTTGCCATCCGCAAATTCGGCAAAAAACCCGGTTTCTTTAGTTTGTAGGGTGCGTCATATCGTTTCCGGTTGCATCGGAATGATTTAACCGCAGAGGGCGCAGAGAATGCAGAGGGAGAGAATACAGAGATGAATACAGGACGATGCTACCGGATTTGATATCAGTACAGAAATTGTGAATTGGCAGCTAAAATAATGCAAGCTGATTCACCCTAGGAGTACCAACTAATTTAATTAGGGGTTTTTGCCCTAGCGACTACTATGCCGATCGCACTTTCGACTCTGCTAATATATCTCTGCAAGTCGTAAGCAACTGTCACCTCCCCAGCCGGCGAAGCGTGAATTAAACCCATATTGCCGTCAGCATTGCGGTAGACTAAACCGGTGTGGGTGACATCCAATCCTTTAACATCCGTCGCTACCGCTACAATATCCCCCGGTTTTAACTGAGAATAAACTCTTTTTATCCGATTTGTCGGGATGTAATTAACAGTAGTTTTGGCTAAGTCTGTTTCTTGGCTGACTATGCACTGATAAGTCGCTTCGTCTTTGAGCATTTGCGGGTAACTGCTGCGGTGCTGACTCATGAAATTTAGTGTTTTATTCATGGGCACGCCGCCTAATTCAGCGGTAATATTTTCCACAGTTTGCCGTTTTTGATTGTCGTTAATCCAGTCGGAAAAATAGTGCAATCTGCTGCAATAACCGTTCATTTTACCGTTTAAATACCGCTGTTCTTCTATGCGATTTACAAAATTTTGATAGTTGTAATCTTGTACTGCTACGCCCCTGGCGATCGCCAAAACGGTTTCTACAAATAAAACGCAATCAAATTTATTCAAAGTTACGATCAACTTTTCTTCGCCGGATTTGTCCAGCAACCCAGCGGCGTAGGGCTTCCCTAGGAAGTTATCGGCGATCGCCTGGACGATTTCTCCCATCGAGCGATCGTGCAAATTTTGTTGTTTTGCATACTGTACAACCTGTTCAAAACGTGCTATGTCTTCAGGCTGTGCAACGGTTTCTCTCTCGGTATTATTGGAGTCCGATCGTCTCGCCAGCACTTTCAGCAATTCGGAATAGGAAATTTCCGCTAAATTGTTGAAGTCCCACAACATACTCGGAAAACTGGAAACAGTTTGCTTGTTTGTTATCTCCAGATTTTCGCTTTCTCCCGTCAAGGAAAACGCTAGATCCGCGCCCTGTGCTGCTGTTTGTCGCTCAACAACATATCCGGTAGCAGATTGAGACTGAAATGCCCAAACATCAGGTATCAAAGAATTATTCACGCCGACGATCCCAAATCCCAAAACAGCCAGACTCCAAAAATTTCTCATGTTTTTCAAAGGATTTTGCTTCAACTCAGTGCTATCCTGAAAATTTTACAATTACTAGAAGTCTCAATCAGCCTAGTAGACCGATAAAATTGGCAACAGCGGACTAGATCGATACACTTGTCATTTAGATGCCGCCCTATTATAAACTGATCATGCGAGTTTGATAGCACAAAACTGTAATGCAAGTAGAACGCCGACGCCGCCCACGCCCAATTCAACCTCGACGCCCAATCGATCCGCGAGGCCCAATCGGGCCGCGACGCCAAAGCAGCCAGCCTCCTGTCCAATCCCGTCGTCGAGTCAGGACGAAATTTTCTGGCTTAAAATACCGTAACATCCTGTGCTTAATTGCCGGGGCGATCGCGATCGGTTGGATTGTCACAATACCGTTCAGAATTCGCCGTGCCCCAGAACCGCCAGTCATCTTGGCTCAACAGGCCATCTCGCCTCAAGAAACACTCTCGCCTCCGACAATTGAACCATCGGAAAATTTAGCCGATCGTCAAAGCGAGCCTACCTTTAGCTACAACATCAAAACACCTCCCAATCCAGTTTACTCTCAAGAATTGCAAGGGATTGTTGATGAAGCTGTGAAGATTGCAACCAGCAAAGGACTGCCTGCTGAACGGCTATCAATTAGCTTATTTGATGTCAGCAATTCCACAGCTCACACCTTTGCCGGATATCAAAATCAAACTCTCCGATTTCCCGCTAGCGTTGCCAAGTTATTTTGGATGGCAGCCTTTTACTCAGCCATAGAAAAAGGCATCATTACGCAAAGAGAATCTGCATTTAAAAACGACCTCGAACAGATGATTCGCGTCTCCAACAACGATGCAGCCAGCAGGCTTTTAGATAAAATCACAGATACAAAATCCGGCGGACGGCTCGCAGGAGAAGAGTTGCAAAGCTGGCTGAAAAAGCGCACTCAAATTAACACATTTTTCCAGTCTGCCGGCTACAATGATCTTCGTATAAGCACCAAAAATTATCCCATATACTATTTAAGACAAGAAGGGCCAATCGGTCGCGACTTGCAATTGCGGGGCGATCCTTCCCAGCCGATTCGCAATCAAGTAACTACCGACCAAGCTGCCAGATTAATATATGAAATCTATACTAGGCAAGCGGTTTCCAGCGTCGCCAGCCGCAAAATGGCTTACTTGCTGACGAGAGACTTAGACCCCAAGGCATGGAAAAATGATCCTAGCAACTCGATACAAGGATTTCTCGGCGAGTCTTTACCAACTAATATTTATTTTGGTTCCAAAGTTGGCTATACCTCTAGTTCCCGCAGCGAAGCGGCATTTGTCAGAACTTTAGACGATCGCGCGATTTATATCTTAGTTGTTTTCGCAGACGATCCTGCTTATTCCAAGGACGAAACAACATTTCCGGCAATTTCCCGATACGTTTTCGATCGGCTAAATGCTCGTGGCCCCAGCACTTTGCAGTGATATGGAGTAGGGCCTGTTGAGTGTTGACTGTTGAGTGTTGACTGTTAGTCGAAAAACTGAATGATGGTTTATCTCAAATCCGGTAGCATCGGAATTATTCATCTCTCTGTTCTCTTCCTCTGTATTCTCGGCGTCAACAGCGGTTTAATCATTGCAATGCAACCGGATTTGATATGAGTGTTGAATGTTAACTCGATTTTATAGCAACCGCCAAGACGGTTAGGACGTTGTTAATGGGTGAAACGATTGATTTTATTCCTTCTTCCTTCTTCCTTCTGCTATACAATTCCGGCGCAGTCAGAAGTGATATTACGCACAAACAACGGTTTCTGCGAAAAATGGGCAATGGCCACCAAAAAAACCAATTTCTTGACCACAAATCTAGGATTTTAGGTAAAACCCGCAGGAATAAACCCGGTTTCTGATATCCTATGATATTATTTCCGCTCGATTACCCCTAATACGGTAGGGGCGGGTTCACGAAAAATATCTGCCAACAATTGACAATCTCAAAAACCCGCCCTTTTAATCGCTCGTCGCCCTTGGTCAGAATAGAAACAATGAGTTCAACAATTGATTGACCGGACACAATTTAACTGGGGCGAAAGGATTCGAACCTCTGAATGGCGGGACCAAAACCCGCTGCCTTACCACTTGGCGACGCCCCAACGTCTTAACCTTCACTATCTTAGCATTCAAACACCGCAATCTGTCAAGCATTTTGACAAGAAAATTTTAAAAATCTTTTTGAGACCGATCGCCCGCAGGTTTATTCTTTGATCGCACGGGGGCGAGCTACCGGGATTTCAATCCTGAAATCTGCTCCCTGTCCTGGTTTCGAGATACAGTTCAAGCTTCCTCCGTGTTTTTCCACCACTATCTGGTAGCTGATAGACAAGCCGAGCCCCGTACCCTTGCCTACAGGTTTAGTGGTAAAGAAAGGGTCAAACAAGTGGCATTTAGCTTTTTCGGGCAATCCGGGCCCGCTGTCTTGAATCCGAATCACCACAACTTGACCCCTCGACTTTCCTGACTCATCAGCCTCCGAGTCTGGGTTCACCACCGCCGTCGAGATTTTGATCGTCTTGGGTGGAGGCTGATTTTCCAAAGAGTCGATCGCATTCGCCAAAATATTCATAAATACTTGGTTGAGCTGTCCGGGATAGCACTCTACCTTCGGCAAGTCGCCGTAGTCTTTAATTACCTCAATTCCCGGCACTAGCCCGTTTGACTTCAAGCGACTCTGCAAAATCAGCAGCGTGCTGTCAATCCCTTCGTGAATGTCCACCGGCTTCATCTCTGCTTCGTCGTGCCGCGCGAAGTTCCGCAGAGACAGGACAATTTGGCGGATGCGTTCAGTTCCCATCTCTATTGAAGACAGAATTTTCAGCAAATCCGGCACTATGAACTCAACATCGATTTCTTCGTTTTTGTCGAGAATTTCGGGGCAAGGCTCGGGGTAGTGCTTTTGATACAAGTGCAGCAAATCCAGCAGATTTTTCATGTACTGCTTGCAATAAGTCAAGTTGCCGTAAATAAAATTAACCGGATTGTTAATTTCATGGGCGACGCCGGCGACCATTTGACCGAGAGAGGACATTTTTTCGTTTTGGATGAGCTGAGCTTCTTTCTGCTGCAACTGCTGCAAAGTTTCCGTCAGTTGGCGGGCTTGAGTTTGGGCGGCTAAGGCGGCAGCGCGGGTTTGGGCGTAGAGTTCGGCTTGGTCGATCGCGATCGCCAGTTGATCCACCACCGCTTGCAGCAATTCCACTTCGCTCGTCGCCCAGGAACGGTGGCTGCTGTAATGGTTGCAAACTACAGCACCCATTTGACCGGAGCGAGTCTTGAGCGGCAGCAGCAGGTTAGAAACAATCCCGATACTTCTCAAAAAAGCTCGCGTGGCCGGTTCGATGCACAGTGCTGTGGCAGCGTCGCCGATCCGGAGGGTTTGGCGGTGGCTAATTTTCTCGGCCAGCAGCGTTACTTGTTCGATCGGGTATTCTGTGAGCCGCTCTTTGAGTTCGGGATTTGCCGCCTCGTGGGTAATTGCAAAGCTGGGCTGACCGTCTCGCGAGATGGAGTACCACAAAAAGTAGCACTGGTCAACCTGCAACAAGCTGCGAATTTCGTTCACAGCCGTATCTAAAATTTTGTCGAGGTCTAGGGAATTCCGCATCTGGCTGGCGAGGCCGAAGAGCAGGCCTTCCCGGCGGCTCAACAATTCTTCTCGGGCTGCGTGGCGATCGATCGCCACGGCGATGGCGTTAGCAATGCAACCCAGAACTTCTAGCGCTCCCTCGCTTGCCAAAGCGCTACTGCACAGAGCCATCACTCCCACCAGCCGCTCTTCGACAATCAACGGATAGGTAATGGTACACAGAGACGGATTCGACATTAGACACACAGGAGCCGTTTGGAGTTTTCCCGCTTCTGTTGGCACCCAATCTTCTATTTCTTTTGCCCAATCTTGGCTCCTAAGTCCTGAATTGGCCTGCAATTCTAACCGCTCTGTCTGCTGGTTGAAAGTCCAGATGCTCGCCCCTGTGGCGTCGAGGTACTCTACCATTGCCTCGGTGCAGCGATTGAGGATGACCGATATTTTCCCGCCTTGTCCGAGGGCTGCACCGACTTTAGCTTGCAGGGTTCCCAAGCGAGCTCGCTCTTGTAGGGACGCTGCCGTCAGTTGGCGATCGGATGTGTCGCCCGGGCCGGCAACGATTTCTCGGATTTGTTGGGTATCGTCCGCGCGCCCGATGCCCGCTGAAGCTTCCCACACATATTGAGATGTGCCTGTTTCCCCCAGCGTCGGGAGGTTTTTTGTGCCGTATATTGTCCTGCTACTCTGTGGCGTAGGTACCGCAGACAAGCTCGATCGGTTCGAGCCAGAAACTAACTCCGAGATTTGCGGGCTGTCCGAGGTGATATCTTCTACCTCTGGCAACTGTTTCTGGGCTTTGACTAATTGCCAGCGCAGCTCCACCAAACTCGCAACTTGCCGACTTAAAGCTTGCATAGCTTCTATAGTTTCTTTTGTCAAGTCTCGCGGCACCGAGTCCATGACGGATAGCACTCCCAGCACCTGCCCCTCAGAGCTGACAACTGGGATTCCGGCGTAAAATTTCACGAAGGGGTAGAAAACGATCAGCGGATGATCGCCAAATCTCATATCTGTGGAAGCGTCTCGAACAATGGCGGCAGGCAGTTCTTTAAAAGAATTTATAGGAAGTTCGATCGCAAATTCGGAAGCAACTGGCGGTTGTTGCAGGGAAATTGCCCGGTCAAATTCCGACTTTGAGTTTGAACTCTGGGCGAAATCTTCGGGAGTTGGGTCTAGGGCGCGAGCGCAAAAATTCAGGTAACGTTGGGTCAAAGTTCGATCGATACCTAACTGCGACTTCAACCAGTGGCGATTACCGTCAATCAAGCTCAAGAAAGCAATAGGAGTTCGGCCCATCTGAGCTGCCAAACCGACCAAACTGTCCAAGCAAGCCTCTGGATCAGAGCCAAGAAGCTGATACAAATCAATGTTATGGAGCTTGAACACTTTTTTACCAAGAGGCAAGGGTGCTTTCATCATGTGTAACTGCCCGTCTAGTTGCTGGCAACCGCCCTTCTCAATACTTCCCTTGAAAAACAAGCTATGAATTCTGTGCTGGGAGACTCGGGGCGCAAGTTCGGCGCAGGTTGCTTGCGCCGAATTCAGACTAACCTCTTGACTGATCTGAAAACTTTTGAGTTATCGGAGTTAGAGCACCCCATATCTAAGACTATATAAATTATACTTCCAGTTGACTATGCTTTTTAATACCTCGGACTCTCTAAATCTAAGAGCCTCTGTTGGGAGGAAGCAGCTTTCCAAAATATATGACTATTGCTTACCTAGAATTTTTTTATCAGTTTAATTGTATTTTAACAGACTTCTCTAATCGTGGGTAGCTGGCTTGCTGGTAGATTTAAATCAGGGGTTTGTGCCACAATACCAGTGTCCTTTACCGAGCTGTGCCTTAGCCGGGAGTTCAACTACAGTTAGGAGATGAATTACAAAAGATTGGTAAGATGTTAAACTTTGTAACAATAGTTGTTCAAACTCGACCTTTTAGGGTTTTTGGCCCCGGATGCACATTTTGCAACTGTTGTAATTGCCGATCGACCACTCTCCCAATCCCTTTTTTCGAGTTTGAGGTAAAAAAACAGGGGTAAAGTTTCAACTAACGCTCCAACGGAGTTGACAATTATTGGGTAGAGGCAACTCTCAAAAAATAACTGAACGAAGTATGTTTTGTATTTTCAAGAACTATAAATAAACAGGGAGAAGAATATGTCTGCAAGTAGCAGTCAAGTACCAACTATTTTGGCAGTTGATGATAGCGTCGTGATGCAAGGACTTGTTAAACAGGCCTTAAGCAAAGAGTTTCGAGTTCTCGTAACCGACAATGCAGTGGATGCTTTGTCAACGATTTATCACGAACAAATTTCGGTTTTGTTGCTGGATGTTTCGATGCCTGGTATTGACGGATTGGAACTCTGCCGCACGGTGCGGAGCTTGCCTCAGTTTCAGAATTTGCCGATCGTAATGCTGACAGCGCGAGATGGAGCCTTTGATAAGGTACAGGGGCGTTTGGCGGGAGCAACAGAGTATTTAACTAAGCCGTTTGATGCTGATAAGTTGCGCGAGGTAATTGGTAAGTTTATCAAAATCAAATAATCGGACTTAGGACAAAAATCAGTTTTGAGTAATTAATGAAGTAAAAAGTTGCGATCGCGCTCTCTGATCCTCGACTTCTTTAACAAGTCGAGGGGCGGGGCATTCTGCACTATTTGCGAGGTAAGTCCTAAATTTTTAATTTTGCCAGGAGTAGGGGAGCGATCGCACTGACAGGTAGAACATATTGGGCGGCACCGAGGGCGATCGCCTCCTTGGGCATTCCGAAGACAATGCAGCTAGCCTCGTCTTGGGCGATTGTCAACCCCCCTTGTCTAGCGATCTCCAACATTCCGTCAGCACCATCTCTACCCATTCCTGTCAGCAAAACCCCCGCTGCTGCCCGACTATAAAAATTAGCTACCGACTTAAATGTCACCGTTACAGAAGGGCAGTGTCCCGCAGCATGAGCAGCTTCTGAATAAATAAATCGCCCTTGAGAATCCAATTCTAAATGACGTTTTTCTGGAGGAAAATACACAGTCCCTGCTTGTGGCAATTCCCCAAAAGCAGCTATCTTAACAGGCAGTTTCGATTCATAACCCAGCCAATCAACTAATCCTTGCAAAAAACCTTCACTGATGTGTTGGACACAAATTATAGGCACGGGAAAACTAGCTGGAAGTTTAGAAATAATCGCGTACAGTGCTTGCGGCCCGCCTGTAGAAGCCCCTATCGCCAATATTTTAATAGTTGGAGATTTAACATTTTCGTTAGAAAATTTGTAATTAGGAACTGGTGCTTGGTTGAGTTTTACAATTTGATTTTTATCTTCAGTAGGTATCTTTTTTGGATGCCGTGTAAATACTTTAACTCCTGAGAGGATTTTAACCTTAGCTATTAATTGATTAGCTAGGCGATCGTAATCAGATACCAACCCACCCATCGGTTTCGGAAAAACATCCAATGCACCAGCCTTTAACACTTGAAATACATTCTGAGTATCATTCGCTTGCACTGAAGCACTAATTACTAAAATTGGTAGCGGATATTTCTTCATTACTTCTTCGGTAAATTCTAACCCGTTCATTGGTGCCATGTTCAAATCCGTACAGATTACTTGGGGCTGAAGTTTGGGAATTAATTCTAGTCCTTCTAATCCGTTGCAAGCAGTTCCTACAACTTGGATGTCTGGCGAGGACTCAAAAATTCGTTTGAGAACGATGGTAACTACTGGAGAATCTTCAACTAACAATAGTTTAATGGGCAACAACATCAGTTTGCTCGGAAATGGGGAATGGGGAATGGGAAATGATAAATTCGGCATCCATGCACGGGGAATTTTTCACTAGACACAGGGCATTGGGCCTTGCTAATTGGTAGTAAATAACAAATAGCTAATAACAAATAGCTAACAACAAATAGCTAATGACTAAACTAACCTTTTTAGTGTCTCTACCAACACATCTTGATTGAAAGTACCTTTAGGAATATAAGCATTGGCACCCGCATCAGCACCTCTTTTTTTATCTTCATCCGATGCCAAAGATGTCACTAAAATTATCGGCAACTCACTGTATTCTTTTTGCTCGCGAATCTTAATAGTCAGGGCCAAACCGTCTAAATTTGGCATTTGTATGTCAGAAATCACAGCATCAAAATCGCGAGTTTTCAATTTATGGAAAGCATCCAATCCGTCTACCGCAGTCACAACTTCGTAACCTGCAGCTTCCAGTATGCGCTTTTCTTGAGTGCGCGTGGCGATCGAATCTTCTGCTAATAGTATAACTTGTTTTCGGCTGGCAGTCTCAAGTTGCGATCGCGCACTCCCAACCCCACGAGACGAAACTTGCTGGCGTACAGATTTTATCAAATCGTGGGGATTGAGTACCATACAAACTTCCCCAGTAGCGAGAATTGTGGCACCCGAAACATTTCGCACCCGTTTCAGCAATTGACTTTGAGGTTTCATCACCACATCCTGTTCGTCTATCAAAGCATCTACAAATAATCCCAATCTTTCCTCCCCAACTTTTAAAACAATACAAGGCATTTTTGAAGAACTTGAATTTCGGAAGTAGTTTTTATTCTCCTTCAGATTTTCTCTCCCGGTTTCCTGTCTCAAATACCGATTTTTTTGCCACAGTTTTTTATTATTTAATTCTAGTAAATCTGTCAGATGAGCAACTGACAAAGGCTGACCCTTTGAAAGTATAGTTTCCTTACCTTCTATAGCAAATATCTCAGACTGAGACACCTGTTGTGCCGTGTCTACAAACTCGACTGGCAGAGCATAAGGAATGTCTTCAACTATGACAATTAATACATTTGCTGTAGCTAAAGACGTGCTGATTTGCAGCCTCAAAGTGCATCCTTTTCCCGGTAAAGACTCTACTTTAATACTACCTTTAAGGGCTTCAACATTAGTGCGAACTACATCTAAACCCACCCCGCGCCCCGATACTTCGGTAACAAATTTTTTGGTCGAAAAACCCGGAGTAAAAATTAAAGATTGTACTTGATTTTCGGTCATTTCTGCCAGTTGTTCAAGCGTACAAAGATTACGTTTTACAGCCGTTTGTTTAATGCTCTCTAGATTTAGTCCCCGGCCATCATCAGCAACTTCAATAATAATATTGCTAGCAATATTATAGCCTTTAATTCGGAGAGTAGCCACGGGAGGTTTACCTAGTTTTTCCCGCTCCTCAACAGTTTCAATACCGTGGTCGATCGCATTTCTAATCATGTGCATTAAAGGGTCTTTCATTTCTTCTAAAATGCGTTTGTCTGCTGTAGTTTCGCCTCCTTCAATCACTAATGCAACTTCTTTACCTTCCCGTTTTGCTAAATCTCGAACAGTTCGAGGAAATAAATTAAAAATAGTAGACAAAGGCAACAGTCTCAGAGTGCGAATTCCTGATTCTAATGCCTCAGCGATTAATTCGAGTCTGGCAGTATCTTCATAAACTCGATTTCTCAAGCAGTTGACTAAAGTTCCGAGACGTTCTAAACGTTCTTCTGTACGTTGATAGTAATCCTGCAATTGGCTAAATTTACCGTTGGCTTTAATACCGTTTTCATCTATTTGCATCCGATCAAGAGTCAAGCTCGTTACAAAATATTCTCGGCTCCACTCTTCCCACAAAGTTGTAATTTGTTCGAGCTCTGCAACTCGGTGTCCTAGTCGAGTTTTTGTGACAGTAAGTTCCCCTGCTTGAGTCATTAAATCGTCTAAATTTTGAGTAGCAACGCGAATGGTTTCAATGCGATAAGATGAGGTTGATGATGCAGTAACTGCCGAAGGCGGCGCCGACGCAGGGGCGGGTTCAGAAGGTGCAGGCAAGTTTTGAGCTTGCAGTGGAAATTCTGGCTGGGATTGTAGGGGTAAAAAAGAGGAATTTTTCTCTAAGTTAACGGCTTCAGAAGTTTCAACATTTGTTTCTACTTCTTGGGTAGCAGGCTCAGTAAATTGCGGTTCTACCAACGGTTTTTCTGGTACTTGTGAAGATGATGGCTCTACTATTGAGGTGGCAGCCTGTGGCTGTGGCTGATTAGAAGCACCCATCATGCTAGCGAGGATGTAAAAAGTATTAACGCCGGAATCTTCGCCGGTAACGGCTTCGTTAACGAGTTTGCGGATGGCGTCTAAACCTTGCGAAAGTCGATCGCTAATATCGGAATTGAGTTGAGTTTCTCCCCGCTTGACAGAACCCAAAATATGCTCCATTTGATGAGCTAAAGATGCTACATTTTTTACGCCTAGCATCCCAGCATCACCTTTAAGAGAATGGGTTTCGCGCAACAATTGTTCTAACTTAGCTAAGTCGCTTGGATGTTGTTCTAAGTACAGCAATCCGTCGTCTAGTTTTTGTAAGTGTTCTTGACTAGCAACTTTAAATACATCTCGAAGTTCTTGATCTTCAATCATCATATATGTTTTTTAGTAATAAGTAATTGAGCATTGCTCATGGGTAATGGGTAATGATAATTATGTTGAATACTCAGTCGATTGCTAAGGACTAATGACTAATGACTAATGACTAATGACTACACTACTTCTTTAAGATTAAATGCAGCTTCTGTCAGTTGTTGAGTACCGATTTTAACTTGAGTAATGCCGCTTACTGTTTGAGACGCTGATTCCTTCATAGAACTCATCGCATCACCTACTTGCTGAATCGCGATCGCCTGCTGTTTAATATTAAAAGAAATTTGCTGGTTGCTAGCAAACACCAGATTGCAAGCTTCCCTCACACCCGTAAAAGCTTCTGCCGTATCTTGTGCTGTTTTCACCCCTTCTGCAACCGTTTTGCGACTATCTTCAGTTGCTTTCACCGTTGAGTCGATCGCGCCCTTAATTTCTGGAATAATACCATTAATCTTTTGTGCTGCTTGTTGGCTTTCATCTGCTAACTTACGAATTTCGCTTGCTACCACCGCAAAACCTTTACCGTACTCACCGGCTCTGACTGCTTCAACAGCAGCGTTGAGAGCCAGCATATTAGTTTGGCTGGCTAAATCGCTAACCAAACTTGCGAGAGTCGATATATTGCCAATCTGACTCGTGCTGTCGTCTAGTCGATGATTTTGCTTAGAAATTGCCACCACAGCTTCTCTAAGATTCAGCATTTGATTGAGAGTTTGATCTACCTTTGTAGTACCTTCTTCTGCTAGATTTAAAGCTTGGCGAGCAGCAACGGCAACAGACTCAGCTTGCTCGGCTGTTTGCTGAGAAGAGCGGCCCAAATTTTCGAGAGTTATAGTTGTTTGGTTAACCGAAACAAATTGCCTATCTGCTATTTGTTCTTGCCTGTTCATATTAGATTCTATTTGCATTGAAAATGACGAGATTTGGTAAATCAGCCCCCGAATGAGAGCAACAATTTGTTGCAGAAAAAACCATCCAAATCCCAGCACCACAGCCAGGGAAACAATAGCTATTGTCGCTGCTATTTTTTGAAGAGAATCGATGGAATAAAATAACAATTTTTTGGGTGAAGTATCCACAATTACTAAAAAATTATTGGTATTTTGTTTGCTGGGGAAAACTGTATTATAGCTAATCACTAGCTCCCGATTTTCAATATTTCCCTGACCACCTGAGAGTATTTTAGCAACAAGGTCTCCTGAATAATCATTTTTGACATTTTCCTTAGTTTTGAGTTCAAGTCCCCAGGCTTTTTTAGGATTGGGATGAGCCAGATAATACCCATCTTGGTTTAAGATAAAAGATTTGTCTGATAGTTCAGGATTGAACTTTTTAACCATATCGAGCAGAGTGTTACCCAGAGCATTAGTAATGATAAAGCCTTGTCTTTCTCCTTTAGGATCAAAAATTGGAGTTGCGTAGCGAATTGTTGGCTTGTAAGGAATTTCTATTTTCCCCATTTCCTGATTCAGATTTAAGGAAGACACATAGACTTCTCCTTGTTTTAGCTTCATAGTTGCCGAAAAGTAATCTGTGTCTGCTTTATTTTGTAGTTGAGAATCTGGAATAACTTGGAGATTTGTGCCGTCAGAATCTACGCGCACGATCTCCTTACCGCTGTTATCTATGTAACGCAATTGCAGATAATATGGCTTAGCTTCCATCATGGATAAGAATGTGAGCTGCATTCGATAAACCCAATCTTTATAAGTTGAATTAGTTTGTTTGTCTACTCCATTTCCTGCCCTGGCTCTAATCATTCCCTGAACAGGGGGAGTTTTGCGGAGAAATAAAATATCTGCTCTCAGATTTTCAAACTTGTTAATCATTTGATTGGCGGTAGAATTAACACTGTCACTAAGGGTTATCAATGCTAACTTTTGCAGTGCTTCTGTTGAAGAATAAATTCCATACCAACCAACAATAGATACTGGAATCAAGGTACTTAAAATTAGGAGTAGCAACAGTCGGTGCTGCATTTTTTGGAAAAATTTGTTAATCATTGGTTACTGGGAATCGGTTACTGGTAACTTGTACGCTCGCATAGTCTAAGTATAGGGAATTGGAAAACTGTAGGATCTGGTAGCCGAAGTATTGGGAATTGGGAAGTGGTAGTAAAGAAAAAATAACAACCCCCTAATAATAACTCACAACTCACTACACTGCTGATTTGATATTAGGTTTTTATTTGCATTTGCCCATAAACAAGTTATTACTCCGGTTAATATGGCTGGAATGGTAGGGAAATCGATCGCCCAAGTAATTGCTTTAATTCTTAAGGATATATTTTGCCTTTTTGGGGAACTACTCATAATTCATCGTTCTCCTACAAAACTGCCTTCAAATCTAAGGCTGCTTCATTCAATTTTTGAGTGCCGACTTTAGTTTGACTGATACCGCAAGCGGTTTGGGCTGCCGCTTGATTGAGGGAGTTCATAGCTTGCACTACCTGTTCGATCGCGATCGATTGCTGTTTGGCATTCAGCGAAATTTGCTGAGAGCTCAAAACCACATTGTTAATGGCATTGGCAACTCCTGCAAATGCCGCAGCGGTTTCTGAGGCAATATTCACGCCCGATTCCACTGTTTTAGTTCCTTCGTCTGTCACCATTACTGTTGAGTTAATTGCCTTTTGAATATCAGCAACTAAGAGATTAATTTGTGTTCCTGACTTTTTACTGCGATCGGCAAGTTTGCGAATTTCTGACGCCACCACGCCAAACCCCTTGCCATGTTCTCCCGCCCGCACGGCTTCCACAGCAGCATTGAGTGCTAACATATTAGTTTGATTTGCCAAATCGCTAACTACAGTTGAGATATTACCAATGTGATCTGTTTGTTCGCTCAACTCTATAATTTGTCCTTGGATATCCTGAACTTTAGTTTTTAGAGTGGCCATTGCTTCTAAAGTTTGTTCTACAGCTTTTGTGCCACCTCCAGCTAAATTCAAAGCTTGCATTGCTTGAACCACGGCTGTTTCTATCTGCTGTGATGTCGCCCTGGAAGATGCTCCCAATTCGTCCATTGTAGTAGTAGTTTCATTTACTGAAGCTGCTTGCTGACTTGCCATCCGTTCCTGTTCTTCCACGGTGGCTGCAATCTCAGTGGAAGAAGCGGCGATCGAGCTAATTGCGCGATCGATAGTTTGGGCAATTCCTGACGAAATCAGCCAAGCTATAACCGCACCTAACACCAATAAAAACACGGAACCAAATACCAATGCCGATATCAAAAAAACTAAAGATTGCTTCGTTTTTTCTGTAGCTTGCTTAATCGCTTTTACTTCTACTTCGCGAAATTGCTTATTTAATTCCACAAATTCATCCACAAATTGTGTGTGTTTTCCGGTGTTAAAGAGAGCCAAGGCAGCAGTTCTATTATTTTTTTGTAATAAAGCAACTATTTCATTAGTACCCTCATAATATTCGTTGCAGAGTTGTAGCATCTTCTCTAAACGAATTTTCTGTTCAGGATTTTCCATCCTCAACTCCGCACTATTGCCCGACTGGCGAGCTAATTCTGCACCTGTTTGAAAATCATTTAAAAACTGCGGATTTTTATTAATTAAATACCCGCGCATCCCCCGTACCATTTGTTCAGCACCTGCTGACATATCACTTGTGTGTCTGATCACATTTTCGATCCTTTCTACTTCTGCAAAATTATTCAAAACCTGATTAGTAGTTGTATAAACTAGGACGGGAAAACCCAAGTATATAGTTGCTGGTGCTACATATGCCAGCAGCATCCTATTTCTAATATTTAATTTTATTAACTTAGAAAACATATTTTTCTCCTTAATTTAAGCACGTGAATATACGAATTAGATTGCTTCGTCAAATCTGGCTTGAAAAGCAGATTTGGTATAACTGAATACGCTTTGGTTAAAACTATTTATTCCTCAGAGATTCCTTGCAGCATCCCCCGCATCGTTGCGAGGACTTTGAGTAAGTTCTTGTCCACCCCCTACTCCCCCTTTGTAGGGGCGGTGCGACCCCTACTCCCCGTGCCCGCCCTTGGCGCCGGGGTGATCGAGCTTAACCCAAGCGTATTTTGGTATAACTAACTTCTTTAGTGCTGGACGCATTTCAAGATAATTCTCTCATGCTAAGTCCCGCTCGTTACCAGTCCTAATCTCTGCATTGGATCGGGATTGCGAAGGAAATGAAGTATCCAGCTAGATGCTTCACTGCACTCATGACAGATATACTTTGCGTAAGTCCTGTTCTGGATTCAAACCTCTTCATCAACAACTACTCCTCCTTTTGTCAGCAGTTTTTGCAAGTTCAGAATAGCCATCATTTTTTCCCCGTAAATAGCTGTCCCCCGTAGATATTCGCGGTTGGCAGAATGCAGGGCTGCCGGAACAGCCGCAATTTCCGACACATTTAAGTATATAATATCTAATATTTCGTCAACAACTATACCAGCGACCAAATCTGTCACTTCAACAACGATCGCCTTAGAGAGATAATTTGCAGTCTCCGACATATTTAAAGACATATTTAAAACACTGCGAATATCAATTAAAGTCACAATTTCTCCCCGTAAATTTATATTTCCCACTATGCGATCGGGAGTGCAAGGAACCGGAGTTATTTGGCTAATATCCGTAAATTCGCGCACTAGATCCAAAGGAAGACCAAAGTATTCGCTATTCAAAACAAACACCGCCAGGGACATATTAGTGGCTGCATCATTTTCCCCCTCGCCTCGCCGCCTCAAATGATTAGCGCGCGATTGAAAAATTGCTTTTTCTTCCGGGGTAGCCTGCGGGCAAAAAACGTGACGGTTGCTCAAATTTTTAGGATTTTTTCCTAACATTTTTGCACTTATTAGCCCGTGAAAATTTTCCGTCTCTGCCTCACCTGCTGCTGCTTCACTACCTGCATGGCTTGGAGAAACAGGCCAGCTTTCCTCTGACTTTTCGGGAGAATATCGAATTAATTGATCGAGATTCAGCAGCATGATAATATCGGCTTCGCTGCGGGCTAGTCCAGCTACAAAATAATGAGAGGCTTCTGAATTCTCTCGCCCATAAGATAGCTGCGGAGTGATGGCCTCTTCTGAGAGTTGCTTAACTTCGCGAACTTGATTGACAATTATACCGATTTTCGATTCTTGCCACTCTATGACGATCGTACTATCTGTCACAGCATAATCCTGCCAAACGTATCCAAAACGAAGATTCAGATCCATCACGGGCAGAATTTCGCCCCGAAGGTCGATCGCCCCAACAATATCTTGAGGTGCTTCTGCAATTGCTGTCAACTCCGGCAGAAAGAAAATTTCCCGAACGTAGCAGGCTTCTATACCGCAGAGAAAACCGTTCTGTTCAAAGATAAGATACGGTTTAGTTTCCATATTTTAGTGTACAGTTTCTTTACTGTATAATTTTAACAATTTTTTTTTAACATTCATCAGCACTTGACTAGCTGTCATTTTACCCTGGGAATCTATGGAAGTGTTTGGCGGTAGTGCTTTCAGGATTTCACAAGATGAATTGTACATTTTAAGAGCTCTTTTTACTTGACCTTCTTTATGGTATATATTCCCTAGTTCTATATAAGCTGAAACAAAAGATGGACACATATAAATAGTCCTCTTTAATAAATTTTTTGCTGTTTCTAATTGCCCCTGTTCTTCAGCAATTTGAGCTTGTAAATAATCAGTATATACTGATCCAGGCTCTACTTTTCTCGCTCTATTGCAGTAATCTATTGCCTGAGAATAATTGCCGGCATTTGCCTGAACTTGAGCGATTAAAAAATAAGCATCAAAATTAGGGCCCTGCAACTCTATTGCCTCTTGTGCCTTGTTGATTGCCTCAGCATAATCTTGATTTTTAAATAACTTTTTAGCCTCTAAAATTAGCATTTGATGCGTTTGATTTTGAGTATTTTCTGCTATTGTTTTTTCTGTAACTGACACGGCATTGTTCGGCAAGCCGTCCTCCAGATAGCGATAGGGCAGCATATTCCCCAGCGGATTACTTATTTTTAATACCGGAGGCATCTCTATCTCTGAAAAATTGCTGTTAGTAGTAAAACTAGGTGGCATAGTTTCCCCTGTTAGCAACTCACCACTATCATCGTCCATAATATCTGCTTTCGGGAATTCCCGAAATGCCGAGTTGGCTTCTCCTACAGTCGCAACCCTAGACTCTATTTGACAGCCTTCCTCCGGTACTGCATTCCGACGCTGATACACCACCGACTCAGGGAAAATCTTGGCTTCAAACTCGTTCATAATTTGACCGTAAACTTCAGCATGACCGGTCATTAAATATCCTCCAGGTTTCAGGGTATTGGAAAATTTTTTCAGTACCAGTGAAATATACTTATGTTCAAAATACACAAAAACGTTTCTGCATAAAATTAAGTCTATGTTATAAAGATTTTGGTAAATATTAGGAAAGTCATCTGTGATTAAATTTACACAACTAAAGTTGACACTTTCGCGCAATTCTAGATTAATTTCCCAATCATTTTGCCTCTGATGAAAATACTGCTTTTGTATCTGCGGGTCAACCAAGCGAAACGACCAATGACTGTAAACTCCCTGGGGCGCTTTTTTGATTACTTTTTCATTGATATCTGTACCTAAAATTAATATTTTCCATTGCTCCCAATCGGGAATCAATTCTTTTAAAACAATAGCTAAAGAATAAGGTTCTTCACCGGTGGAGCAGCCCGCACTCCATATTCGCAGTGTCGGCTGCATTCCCAAGGTCTTGTGCAAGTTTCTTTTCTGCTCTATCAATTCAGGAAAAATTACTCTTTTCAACAGAGCGAACTGTCCTTTATCTCGCATAAAATAACTTTCAGTTGTTGTTAATAGCAATACTAATTTCGCCCATTCATTTTTACTTTCAAAAGTTTTGGCGGTTAAAAGTTTATAATACTTTTCTGGGTCTGCAATTTTTTTTTCTCTCATCCTACTCATGATTTTATGAGACAAACCAGCTCTATCTTGAGACCTAATTCGCACACCCATCTCAGTAGTAATTAAGTTGATAAATAGCTGAATTATGGAATCATTCATGTCCACTGAGGTAGATTAATTTAATAATTTGGGTAGTGGCAACTTTTACTGAGCTGCTGCTGAGTTTGGGCTGAGCATAGCTGCTAGCCTGCGGCTCGTCGGTTCGCAAAGCCGCAGGGAGCCGAAGGGAAGTGCGTAGCTGAACTATTGGGAATTGGGTAACTTGTAAGCTCGTGTAGTAGAAGTATTGATAATTGGAAATTGGGGAATTTGGAATTAGAAATCTGGAATTTAGCCGATCGCCTGAACAAGAACAGTGTCACACCATATCATATCAGAAACTTGCCAGATACTTAAAGGAAAAAGGCAAAAGGTCAAAGACAGAACCCAGGAAAAAATTATCCCTTCTGCCTTCCACCTTCTGCCTTCAAAGGCACTAATCTCCCACTTTAAGCTGGATATATCCGCAGGCGGCGATTAGGTTCTTCCCCAAAACTGTGGGATTTCAGGTGATAGTGTTCCACAAGTTCGTGCTGCATTTTGCGGACGTTGGGAGAACGGGGCAGGAGTTCCACCGGCTGTCCCTTGGGAATGACAATTTGCTCGACTGCTAAGCGCGTTTCTTCGAGAGCTTCGAGCTCGTCAGAAGAACCGCTGCGGGCAAATAAGGCGAGGTCTGCCACTTCCGGGGTACCTGGGTCATCCATGTCCAACAGGCGCCGCAAAGCTCTCGCTACGTGGGGAATAGTGGCGGCCTTAATTGTGTGCAGGGGAACTTGGCGAGTTTTGGCCAAGTGCCTCAATTTCGACTGGTTCCGAACGTTCGATCGCAAAGCCAAAACCACGTCAGCACTCTCAATATCCTTCGTCAGCAGCACCGGCAGGTTCAGCGTCGAAATCACCTGTTCGAGCTGGTGACGAGGTATGCCGTAAGGATAAACGTGGAGGGGCAAATCTTCGCCGTTAGGGCCGACATTCTGGGAAAAACGTCCGGGCTTAGGTACCGGCTCGACGGACAGGGATTCTTCGAGCAGTTGCTCGAAATACCGAGTCTCAGAAACCGGCGCGCTTTTAGGAGCCAAGTTCTCGCCTGGAGCGGGCATCGGCACCATTTTGCCAGCACTCCGCCAGCCAGAGAGCGGTGTGACGGGCCGGATTGCTGATACCGCAGCCGTGCTGCTGGAAGCGGCCATCCCCGGAAACCGCGCGGGGGGAGCGGCTGACTCGCGCTCGATAATTACTTCTCCTGTCTCGCTGACGCTTCTGATTTGCTGGCTCGGTTCGCGTCCCCGCAGCAGAGTGTCGATCGAATCTGCAACTCGCTCGTGGATTACCCAGCGCTGGCGTTCCAGCATTTCGATGGCAATTTCAAAAGTGGGCGGTGCTTTGCGCTCCAAAACCGTCTTTTGAGAACCGCGCCGTCTTGCTTCGTCATCTCCCAGCGTCACCGCTTGGATGCCCCCAATTAAATCTGCCAGAGTCGGGTTTTTCATCAAGTTTTCGATCCGGTTCCCGTGGGCGGTACCTACCAACTGCACGCCCCTTTCGGCGATCGTCCGAGCCGCCAAAGCTTCGAGCTCCGTGCCGATTTCGTCAATCACGATCACTTGCGGCATATGGTTTTCCACTGCTTCGATCATGACTTGGTGCTGGAGTTCGGGGCGGGAAACTTGCATTCTGCGAGCTCTGCCGATCGCCGGGTGCGGGATATCTCCATCTCCGGCAATTTCGTTGGAGGTGTCGATAATTACCACCCGTTTTTCCAAGTCATCGGCGAGCACGCGGGCAATTTCCCGCAGGGCCGTGGTTTTGCCAACCCCAGGGCGGCCTAGCATCAAAATTGACTGACCGGTTTCCACCAAATCGCGGATAATGCCGATCGTCCCGAACACAGCGCGGCCCACCCTCAAAGTCAAGCCGATAATCTCGCCGCTGCGGTTGCGTAGGGCGCTAATTCGGTGCAGGGTTTGCTCGATACCGGCTCGGTTGTCGCCGCCGAAGTGGCCGACTCGCTCGATGCAATAGTTGAGGTGTGCCTTGGTAATCGGCGTTTGGGAAAGAGGTTCGGCCAAGGATGGAAAACGAGCTTCAGGTTGGCGGCCCAAATCCATGACAATCTCAATGAGATTGTTGCGCTGCGGGTGCTGCTCTAAGGGCTGCCGGATCTCATCTGGCACGATGTCTAATAATTTGTTGAGGTCGTCTGTAATCTGCATTCGCCTCGATGTGTTCGGTGACTTTTTCAACTTTTTAGTCAGTTGCCAGTTGTCAGTTGTCAGTTGCCAGTTGTCAGTTGTCAGTTGTTATTTGTTCTTGGAATTAACTACTAACCACTAACTAATGACTAATGACTAATGACTAATGACTACTGACTACTGACTAAAATTCTTTGAGCGGGGAAACTAGAGAACTAGCTAAACTCACGGCCTCTGAGAGAAGTTCTGGGACGGCTTCGAGCTGAGGTAGCCGAGATGTTTGAACTCCGGCTCCTGGCCGCGCGACTGCCACCGGAACGGCATAGGCTCGATCGCTCTGCATTGTTTCTAATTGTTCTAAAATTGGCGATAGCAAAACCCTGGCATAGCTGCCGTAAGCTACACCTGCAATGTATGGGACAGGGGGAACTGACAAATTTTTCCCGGCATCCTTCATCAGTCCCTCGGCTCTCAATTTGCTGACAGTGTGAGCATTAGTGCCGCCTGCAAGTTGCACGTATCCCGGCAACTGGGCAGCCAAAACTTTTTGACCGAGTTTGACCGCGGCTCTAGTAGTTCCTGTTCCGATATCTCCGCTCATTGGCCTACCGTCGGTTTGCCAAATTAGCGGACAAGGAAGGGGGGAAATTATTTGATAGAGTGTCCGCAAATAATCAATCAAACCGTCTCCATCGGGGCAACTAATTGCTATTACCTTGAGTTGAGCGACCCAAGGAGCTATGCTCGACCAAAGTCGCGCAAAATCTGCCTCTCTGCCTACTTGCGTGTGGATTTCTAGGGCGTCGGCACCGGATTGCAAGATTAAAGGTGCGATCGCGGCGGAAGCAGACACGTAAGAACGAGTATAAATCAGTTGGCTCGGACAAATCGGCAGACAGCGACCGCAGCCATAGCATTGCTGGTCTATCACCCCGGAAAAACCACTGCCAGCACTCTGAAAAACTATTGCTTCGGCTGGACATATTTTTTCGCACGGCCGCCAGCAGTCCGCCGGACAATCGGCTGGGTTGAATTCGGCTTTGCGAAAATGCGGGTCTTCCCCATCGTTTAAACTCACCATCAGCAACGGCAACCCTTTGCCGCCAAACCTGCGGTTTTGAGTTCTTGCCTGTAAGTCGCTGGCCACTTGTAGGGCTTCTTTCGCTGCGGCGACGGCGGCGGGATCTGCCGCGACATCGATACAGTCAGCGCCTGCTAGGGTGTAAGCCAAGGTGAGATTCCGTACAGCCGGTAGGTGCTGAAAGCTCGCCCCACAGATCAGCTTGAACCAATGGCCATCTTTTAATGAGTTTAGGGGATGATAATGTTCTGTCACCCTTATATGCTAATCCTTTGAGCTGAAAATTACTATGTGGAAATTTCTACTTAATTTTAAAATTTAGGCGGGTACAAGCTGGAAACGCTACTGATAGCAGTAGCTGTTGCGCTGTTGGCTCTATATGTAGAGTTCTGCCTTAATTTTTTTTCCTAAATTTGATTTTTTTGAGAGCGACTGCTGAGGGGGGATTTGGAGATGGGGCGATCGGCTTGAGTGACACGTTGACTTACAGACAGACTTTCTATGATATCATATTTGGGTGGATTTGGCAAGGAAAAAGTAGACTAGAGATTTTTTGTGGAAGTGGCCGTGCAGTGGTCATTGCCATAAAGTTCGATCGAGCATGGAAACCCAGCGACGAAACGCAGATGAACATTCTCCTCCCTGAGTAGAAGCTACATTCATCTGGGTTAATCGGCGATTCAACTCACATCTTGCACCATTCTCAAGAACAGGCAAGATGCCTGTTCCACAAAGAGTGAATTTTCTTGTGGAACAGGCCGAAAAGCCTGTTCCTAAACAAGTAATTGAGAATTGTGCAACATCTCAGATTCAACGAGCTCTACTACTTGCTCAGCCGCTTGTAAACCGTAGCCAAAGCATGGCTATCCCCCACATTTCCCGGAAACAAAACAACTGGTAAATTGGGAAACAGAGGATGATTAGCCTCGGTTTTCACCACCGAACAACCTGCGATAATTTGACCGATTTGCCTGACACTTTTCAGCGACAAACCTGTACTCAAAACATCATTAGAAGTAATGCCGCCCTTGCTAATCAAAAACCCGATATCCGCAGGCAGTCCCCGCACGATATCCATCAATAAAGCAGAAACCGCCTCTCCAAATTTTAACCGGACTTCGGTATTTTCAAATTCGAGTTCCTTGCGGCTGGTATAAATTACAGGCGTTTTGCCATCGGCATGAGAAGTGCGGACTTGTTCGAGAATTTCATCGAGCATTTGGGTGCGATACTCGGGTGAATCTTCTAACAAGTGAGAGACATCTATTTCAATGCTAACTATATTGGGTTCTTTTAACAAGCGCTCCAATTGTTCAGTAGTTTTCTTAACGTGGGAACCAACTATTACGGCACCGGGTTTGCCGCCCCTGACGTATTTTGCCATTTCGTCGGCTGCTACTGGCTGTGGGCCGAGGTCAGCTAAGGATGTTAAAATACTCGCGGCGCTGCGGAATAAAAACTTTTTGCCTTGACTGACTGCATTGAGAATGTGTGTGGCAAATTTGTCTAAATCACCTTGGCTTTGGCCGTCAACAACTGCACATTGGTTGTCTGTCATGTCCATCAGTCGATCTAAACTTCCGTAGCGAATGTCTCCGAGTAAAATGCGATCGACTGCATCAGCGGGGATGCGACCTTTTGTTTTTTCTTCTACATAGTCTGGCAGGTAACTGTGACTGTACCCGAAGACTGAATCTTTGGCAAATTCGGTTTCGTGTACTGGTGTCGGGACACTGTTAACTATTAGGTAGTGCACGCTGTGGCGGGTAATTCGGCCTCCTTCAAAAAAGGCGGGAATTAGAAAATGGGCGTCGAAGGGGCCGAGTTCTTCGGCGATCGCGTCGGTTTCGATGGGATAGTGACCGCGCAGGGTAGAATCGGAACGGCTAACTATTAGGAAGTCTTCGATTTTTTCGGTGGCGATCGCCTTTTTTAAATTTTGGCACACTTCGCGGGTGACGGAGGCTGCTTTTTCGGGAGTTAGCGATCGAGTATTTGTCAGTATGAAGAAAATCGGGCACTTGTCCCGCAGCCCCAAACGCAGGGTGTCTTCGTCCCAACGTGTCAGCAGCAAGCAACTGTGCACGGTTTGAGAACCAGTGGGATCGTCGTCGAGAACTATAATCTTGGGTTTGGCAGAAGACATACTGACCTGGTTGTTAACGTCACCTTTCCAAGATATCCTTACCTGTTACGTAACAGGAAAAAATTTACAATAATTATGATATTTTTTTAACAATTCTCCTCATTCATAATTTTAAAAATGCCTTTGAGTTCGAGTGGAACAGGCATCCTGCCTGTTGCGGTTCATTAAGCTGCATATTGCTACTGGGTAAGAGGCGCCCTCCGCCGTGTACGCTACTAACTTTTGCCATTTTTTTAATTAGCCGCGTTTCGATCTTGCAACTTTTTCATTTCTGCTTGAACTCCCACGGCTACCTGCAAAGCTTCGTTGAGCAATCGTCCTTGTTCGCTGGCTCGATCGCTAATTTGCAGGGAATTCAAACTTTTCAAATTATTGGCAAACAATTCGGAGTTAGTAGCTACAAATTTTTTGTTTTCCCTGAGAATCCTCTCGGTTTTCAAAGCTCGAACTAAATCCTCTCTGATGAGCTGCAAGGCTTGAATTACTTTTGCTCGATCGCCGATTTTGACTGCCCCATTGCCGGCATCTTCTATCCTATCGTTAATTTCGATCGCTTTGATTATACCATTATAGCGATCCACATCATCAAAAAGATTGATTAAATGTTGGTTTTGGAGGCTGCACTGAATTTTCCACGCATCCTCAAAGATTAAACCGACGATCGCAGCGAAGTGGAGGGCGAACCACAACAAATAAGCTCTAGGAAATATCGCAACTAGCAGCCAACAACTGATTAGAACCAAAACAATTAAACCCACTGTTTTTAAAGCTTCGCGGGCAAACTTAGTCGCTGTCGGCGGCCGGTATACGCGATCGGGCCCCGCGCCGGTGAGGTGCTTGAGTTCACCGACAGTAATTTCTAATCCCTGAATGTCAGATCGCATAAATCTTCACAAATATTTCTTAATTATAAATTTTTGTAGTAGAACAAGGGGCTCGTCTACAATAAACCTAACACTTTTTTCAACCAAAACTGCACTATGTCCGCACGTCCTATATACCTCGACAACCACGCCACAACCCCCGTAGACCAACGGGTACTAGAGGCGATGCTGCCGTATTTCACCGAACAATTCGGCAACGCAGCCAGTATCAACCATGTCTACGGCTGGGAAGCAGAAGCAGCGGTTAAACAGTCACGACAAATCATAGCAGAAGCGATCAATGCTTCCCCCGAAGAAATTGTTTTTACCAGCGGTGCAACCGAAGCAAATAACTTAGCGATCAAAGGCATCGCCGAAGCTTATTTCAGCAAAGGAAAGCACATTATCACAGTAAAAACCGAACACAATGCAATTCTCGACCCCTGTACCTATTTGCAAAAATTGGGGTTTGACATTACTGTTTTACCAGTGAAAAGCGACGGGCTGATTGATATAGGCGATTTGATCAAAGCGATTCGGGCAGAGACAATTTTGGTTTCAGTGATGACGGCAAATAATGAGATTGGCGTCATTCAGCCGATCGCAGAAATTGCTGCAATTTGTCGGGGAAATGATATTCTTTTTCACACAGATGCGGCACAGGCGATCGGCAAAATTCCCCTGGATGTAGAGGAGATGAATATCGATCTAATGTCCTTGACAGCCCACAAAATCTACGGGCCAAAAGGCATCGGTGCTCTCTACGTGCGCCGCAACAAACCGAGAGTGCAGCTAGCGCCGCAAATGCACGGAGGAGGCCACGAACGGGGAATGCGATCGGGAACTCTCTACCCACCGCAAATAGTTGGGTTTGCTAAAGCAGTAGAATTGGCAATTGCGGAAATGCCGTCGGAAACAGAACGAGTGGTTAATTTGCGGCAGCGTTTGTGGGAAAATTTGAGTGAATTGGGCGATGTTGTTCTCAACGGTCACGCTACGAAGAGATTACCGGGGAATCTCAATATTAGTGTAGGTGGCGTTGACGGTCAAGCGTTGATGTTGGGTTTGCAATCGGCGGCGGCAGTTTCTTCTGGATCTGCTTGCACTTCGGCGAAAATATCGCCATCTCATGTTTTAGCAGCGATCGGGCGATCGGACAAATTAGCTTATGCTTCAATTCGGTTTGGTATTGGTCGGTTCAATACCGAAGCAGAAATAGATGCAGTTTCCCAACACGCGATCGCAACTATTCAATCTCTCCGACAAGCACAAAAAGTCATGAGTTAGAAAGATTATTCGGCGGTTGAAACCGCGTCTACACAAACGAAGTCCGCCTCCGCGGACTAAGAGATAAAGGGGGTTTTAAACCCGGATGTGGTATTAAAACTTTCCTATTTCTTCAGTCCGCGAAGGCGGACTTTGTTTGTGTAGTAGCGATTTCAATCGCCGAGTATAATTGGTATTAATCGTTTACTTAGAACCAAACACCTCACGTACCCGATAAATCGGTTTTCCCTGGGATTCATGATAAGTCCGCATCATCACTTCCGCCAGCAAACCAAAACAAAATAACTGCACGCCAGTTAACAGCAAAACCACAGCCAAAATCAGCAAAGGACGATTGCCAATACTTTGACCGAGGCCAAATTTCAGGAAAGTCAAATAAATCCCTAAAACCGTTCCCAACGTCATAGAACCCAGTCCCAAAAGTCCAAAAACGTGCATCGGTCGAGTCAGGAACTTTTTCATAAAAGAAATAGTTAACAAATCCATCAACACCCGAAAAGTCCGCCAAATTCCGTACTTACTTTGACCGAAACGGCGGGCGTGGTGTCGCACTGGCAGTTCTGCAATTCTCGCCCCTTCAATAAACGCCAACGCTGGCAAAAAGCGGTGCAATTCCCCGTAGAGATTCAAGTCTGCTACCAACTCGCATTTATAAGCTTTCAAAGAACAGCCGTAGTCGTGCAAAGTTACGCCTGTAACGCGACCAATTAACCAGTTAGCAATTTTAGAAGGAATCAACCGGCTAATAGTATTGTCTTGCCTATTTTTGCGCCAGCCACTGACTAAATCGTAGCCTTCATCTAACTTTTCCAACAATAGCGGAATATCAGCCGGGTCATTTTGCAAATCGCCGTCTAGGGTAACAATAGCACGACCGCGAGCGCGATCGAAACCTGCCGACATGGCAGCAGTTTGCCCGTAATTGCGGCGCAAAATTACAGCACAAAGGTCATCGCGAGTGCTGGCTAACTGCTGGAGAAGTGCACCCGAACCGTCCTTAGAACCGTCATCTACACAAATAATTTGATAGCTGAGTCCAGATGGTTGGATAGAAGAGGCGATCGCCTCAATCAAATGAGGCAAACTTTCCACCTCATTATACACCGGCACCACCACTGAAACGTCGAGAACAACCTCCGCGCCAGCCTGCTGTGCAGCCAATTTTTCCAAAAATAATGCAGCGTCCATTTTTTTATTCGATAATATTAACAGTCAACCGTCAACCGTCAACAGTCAACCGTCAACAACTAACTAGGTTGATAACTTGCCACAACTTTACCATATCCCCGCAATTGCTGGTAATAAGCTTGACTGACTCGATCGCCCTCCTCCGACAAAACATCGATACCGATACCGTTGCGACCTTGTGCTTTTCCCGAACTGTGGATGTAGCGATTCTCTCCGAGATATAATCCTACATGAGTGGCTTTTTCTGGCTTACCAAAAAATACTAAATCCCCCGGTTCTAAAGCACTGATACTAATCGGTTTAGTAAAAGCTTCCTGCTGATAAGCATCCCTCGGCAACCAGATGCCCGCAGCCACAAAAGCAGCTTGCATCAAGCCGGAACAATCATAATTTGGCCCGACTGTACCGCCCCAAAGATAATAATTGGATTGGTGCATAGCCTCGCGAGCGAAAGTAATTACAATTGGTAATTTTTCCTTGATTTCTGCCTCAGAAACCACCAGAGGATTATACACTGTTTCTGCCACATCGAGCAACTCAACATCTCGAAGATCCAGCCATCCCGGATAATCATCTTCGCACAGTCGCACCATCACAGCCGTTGTATCCCCCTCAACAACCGAGTCTATGGCATTTCTCCCCCCCTTGATAAGGGGGGGCTGGGGGGGGTCAACTACTCGCAAATGCCGCCCCAAGGCTGCTTGAGTTGCCAATCGATCGCACTTTGGGGAATCGTAAATATTTATGTGCGATCGGGTTCGGTACTCCACAACATCAGATAATTGATAATTGGCCATTGCTAATTGCTCATTGTGTGCTGTTAATTGTTCGCATTTATTGTTCGCATTTAACGATAGATTGCCATTAGCTGCTAGCCGTTAACCGTTAACCGTCAGCCATTAACCATGACATTTTTCCACAAAGACGAACAATTAGAAAACCTCGGCAGTAGCATTATAGACTCCGCATTGTCAGAATTTACAGGATTAAGTCGCGATCGTACAGCCATTACCTGGATAGTCTACGATCCCCCGGTGCGAGTCAATACAGGCGGCGCCCTGAGTCCAGAAGAATTTTGGAAATATCAACCGCGAGGTTTTAGCGCTAGAGCTTCCGAACGAATTTATCCCGCCAGCATCGTCAAATTATTCTACCTCGTTGCCATCTGGGAATGGGCGCAAAAAGGCATGATTCAAACATCGCCAGAATTAGAACGCGCCGTCCGAGATATGATAGTTGATTCCAGCAACGACGCCACCAGTTTAGTAGTAGACGCCCTCACCGGCACCACCAGCGGCCCAGAATTATCACCCGCCCCCTTTGAAACTTGGAAACAGCAGCGAAACATCGTCAACCGTTACTTTCAATCATTAGATTGGCCGGAATTACAAAATATTAACGCCAATCAAAAAACCTGGTGTGACGGCCCCTACGGTCGCGAGCGAGCATTTCTGGGAGAATTAATGGAAAATAGAAATATGCTGACCACAAATGCAGCGGCGCGTTTGCTGCACAGTATAATCGGCGGCGTAGCTGTTTCTGCCCAAGCATCGCAAGAAATGATGGGTTTAATGAAACGCAGTTTAGACCCAGCAGAATTAGAGGCAGATCCCGAAAATCAAGTTACAGGTTTTTTAGGCGGGGGATTGCCAGAATCAGCAAAATTGTGGTCAAAAGCCGGACTGACAAGTCAAGTGCGTCACGATGCTGCTTATATTGAAATAGAGGGCTTGCGGCCGTATTTGTTGGTTGTATTTACCGAGGGGAAAGAGAATAGCAAGAATGAAGAGATTTTGCCATTTATCTCGCGGCAAGTTGTCGAAGCGATGAAAGCTCTTAATTAGATTTAGTAGTTGATTATTGCGGCTAGACTAGACTTGAACTGCAAAAATAATTGGGACGGGCTAGAAGCCCATCCCACAAAATTTTCTTGTGGGATGGGCTTCTAGCCCGTCCAAAAATTTGATTAAAAGGAACTTTTTCCTAGAAGCTCTAAAACGGAGAGGGAGGGATTTGAACCCTCGAAGGATGTTAACACCCTTAACAGATTAGCAATCTGCCGCTTTCGACCACTCAGCCACCTCTCCAAGATGACAGTAACTAACTATAGCACACACATCTTCTTCTTGCCAACCCCTAATTGAAAAATTCCTCAATCCCTTACTCTGTATACTTTTCGCGACCTCAACCTCCAGCCTCTTCCCCAAAGCCCCTAGCCTTCAAGTGTTTTTCCCAACTAAAATTGGAACTCAAAAAGAACCTCTTAGTATACAAATACCCCAAGCGGTACAGGTGAGCCTTGCGATCGCCATCGAGATTAAAGTCCGTCGTCGTCACCCCAGCGTCAGTCACATCAATATTAATCACCCTGCCCTTATCCATTTCTCGCTGGTGATAGCGGTCTCTTGCTTTCATCATGGTTCGGAACATCGCCGCCAGCATCGACAGCGGAGTATCAATCTTAACTTTAGTCTCAATTCCAGTATCAACTAATCGAAACCCAAAGGTAAACCAGCGCGGCATAGCAGGAGTCGCACCGACGGATTGTTTGTCATAAATCCACAGGGGGAAATTGCTCAAAATTCCGCCATCTACAATTAAGTCATCGCCGAGTTTTCCCGGTTCAAAAAATAGCGGAATACTCATCGACAACCGAACGGCTTCAGCAACGCTAAAATCTTCAGCCCTTTTGAGTCGCAACTGCTCATACAAAGGATCGGAATCGGTAGATTCGCGTCGGTGTAAGTCGTCGGGCAGCACCAACATTTCACCGCGACTGAGGTTGGATACTACTACTTTTAATTCCCGCTCTTTTACGATTTGTTTGACATCCGCAAAAGTGTGCAATTTACCTCGACCGAGCATTGCTTCCAGCCACTGCCGGAACGGTTGCGCCGAATATTCTCCCATCTGACGGCTAACTGTTAAGAAAAGTAGAGTCCAAGCAGGAGATTGCAAGTCGTCGGCGGGGTCGCCGTTTAAAATTAGAGGACTGTTTTTTTGAGTTAAAAATATGCTGTAATCGAGCTGTCCTAAAATTTCCTCTAAATCATCAATTGACAAGTCGGTTGCCAATACTGCTGCCGTAATTGCACCTGCCGAAGTTCCTGCCAATTTTCGCCACTGGATGCCCAAATCGCTACAGCACCTGAGTGCTCCTAAAAACGCAACTCCGCGCACGCCGCCGCCTTCAAAAACGCCGTCGGCATAGATTTGACCGTTGTCGTCGGGAGGCGGGAATTTGCTAAGAATTGTTTGTTTTTCGGTTGCGGTGATTCTGACACCGGGTTCTTGCAAAATTTGCTGCGGATACCACTTGCTCATGGGAAATACCTCGGATAAATGTTGGGTTTTAGATTTTAGATTTATATCTATTGTTCTTGATTTTTGTCGGCATCCATTGCCTCTTTGACGTATTGTTGAACTTGCGATCGCACTTGTTCGTAGGCCACCGACGCGCACCAAGGTCGGAGAGATAAAATAGTTGTATCGGGAGTAATCTCGACCACCAAACAAGTCGGGGGCGGATTCTCCAACACCAGCGGGTGAGAGTGGGCAATTTCTAATAACTCAGCTACAGTTGGACGAATTGGCCGATCGCCAATATCAATCTTCAAGTCTACTCGCCTCGTTCCCATTGCCGTTGTATTTTTCAGTGTACCGTTAAACAACTGATTGTTCGGGACAATAATTTTTATGCGATCGTCTGTCACCACCGTTGTTGAAAAAATCCCGATGCTGTCCACCACTCCCTTAACATCACCAGCTTCAATCCCATCCCCGACTTCAAAGGGCCGCAAACTAATCAACATTACCCCAGCAGCAAAGTGCGACAAAGTATTTTGCCACGCCAAACCAATGGCCAAACCCGCCGCACCCACCACCGCAACCACACTGGTAGTTTGAATTCCCAACTGACTCAAAGCGGCGACTACTCCCACTACCAAAATCGTAATCTCAGCAGCTTGAACTAAGAATTTCCGCAGCGTGGCTTCGGTGCGACTCAGTGCGCGGCGAGTCACGCGGCCCGCAAAGTTGATCGCAAATCGCGTAATTAACAAAATGCCGATCGCCCACAGCAGTTGAGGTACAATTTTAAACCCCAATTCCACGAATCTTTTCGAGAATTCTTGGGCTACTTCCAAGGCTTGTGTTCTTTCTGCATTTAGCTGAGAATAGAAGGTTTGGGCTATTGGTAAAAACGTCTGAATAACTGTCATGTTAATTGGGAATTGGGAATTAGAAATTGAGAATTGCAGTCTCAGTCTTCTGCATAAGTCGGAGAGTCCGACAGGGGTTGAAAACCCCTGTCTCATAGCGGAAGTCCTCTAGAAGAGGACTAAAGTCGATAATTTTATCCTTCAAACTCTTGAGTCGGTTTCAACCGACTTTTGCTATGAGGCAGGGGTTTAAACCCCTGCC
Organism: Microcoleus sp. SVA1B4; assembly: GCF_036700545.1. Lineage (NCBI taxonomy): Bacteria > Bacillati > Cyanobacteriota > Cyanophyceae > Oscillatoriales > Microcoleaceae > Microcoleus > Microcoleus sp. SVA1B4. The sequence goes on along the minus strand of NZ_JAUBPB010000002.1, from coordinate 150,646 downwards.
GGACTGTCGATAATTTTATCCTTCAAACTCTTGAGTCGGTTTCAACCGACTTTTGCTATGAGGCAGGGGTTTAAACCCCTGCCGGACTATTGTTAATAGTGTACCGCTACGCGGGGCAATCGGTGTTTAAAACCGCAGAGAATTTCCCACGAAATAGTTCCTAAAGTCGCGGCCCAATCGTCAGCACTAATGTGATATTCCCCATCTTTGCCCAAAATAGTCACCACTTCACCGACTTCTAAATCGGGAATATCAGTTACATCCAGCATTAATTGATCCATCGTCACCGCGCCCACTTGCCGCACGAACTGACCCCTGACTAAAACCTGCATTTTATTAGAAAGATTGCGCGGAATACCATCTGCATAGCCGATACCAATTACGGCAATCTGTGTCTGCCGCTCAGCTATAAATTGATAGCCGTAACTGACTCCGGTTCCTGCTTCAATTGTTTTCACCTGGGTTACTCTAGCTTTTACCTGCATTGCGGGCTTCAAATTGGATCTCGACTGCAAGTGAGGAGCTGGATAAAGACCGTAGGTAGCTAAACCGACTCGCACTAAATCGTAGTGCAAATCCGGGTCAGCGAGGGCGGCAGCAGAGTTTGCCAAGTGGAGGCGAGGGGGGTTAATTCCTGCTATTTTAATTTGCTCGATCGCCTGTTGAAACCGCTGGTGTTGCTCTCTCATAACTGTGGGGTCGGGACTGTCTGCAGTCGCCAAGTGAGAGTAAATACTGGCTAATTTTAAATTGGGCAACCGCTTGACTAATTGCACAAATTCTGTAGCTTCTTGCCAGGGCGTACCCAAGCGAGACATTCCCGTATCTAACTTAGCGTGAACCGGCAAAGATTGGTTAAGACCAGCGAGAACTTCCGAAAAAATTAGGGCTTGTTTGACAGTACAAATAGTGGGCTGCAAGTGCCAATGGGCGATCGCCTTTACCTGTGGGGCTGTATGGGTTGCCCCCAACAACAAAATCGGCGCTTCTATCCCAGCTTCTCGCAATTCTATTCCTTCGGGAATTGTCGCCACTCCCAGCCAACTAGCACCTGCTTGCAATGCTGTTTGACTGACTGCAACAGCACCATGCCCGTAAGCATCCGCTTTCACAACTGCCATCAGTTGTGTGTGAGGAGATAAGAGCTTTTTAAGCTGTTTTACATTGTGAGTTAAAGCTGCTAAATCGATTTCTACCCAAGCCCGCTGGCATAGTCCCCCGTAACCGTCCCCCAGCAACGTCTGGCGGGATTCTTTTGTCGTTGATTCTGCGGTTGTTTGTTCCCCACTCCACATTGTCGATCGCTCCTACTTGCTTACACCATTAAAAACTGCTCTCAAAACTGCTAGGATATTTTACCCTAAGTTTGATTATAAGATTTTTCCTTTAATCAATGTTATACAAGTTTGAAAAAAGAATGCAACGGTCGGCAAGCTGCAAACCCATATTCCATAAGTCATTCCCCATCTAAAATCTAAAATCTAAAATCTAAAATCTAAAATGGTATTAACTGGTGTATCATAGCACCAAAAATACCCGGTAAAAACTATGGACGGACTAGCCTACCTACATTTAGCTAAAACTTGGGAAACGGCTACAAATCAGGCTTTCAAGGGCGGGCAAGATGCCCAACCCCTACTCCCCACAAACAACAACTTAAACTCTTGTGGAACAGGCATCTTGCCTGTTCATGAAAATGGTACAAGATGTCTGCTTCAAAGAACTAACTCAAAAATGCACCTAAAGTTAGCCTCTGCTCCTTTACTTTTCTTTACGATCGCTCTCACAATTTTAAATTTAGTCAATCCCGCACTCGCCATCAAAAAAGGTGATTCAGGCCCGGAAGTAGCCCAACTTCAGAAAACTCTACAAAACGCAGGCTATTTTCGCGGTAAGGCTACAGGATTTTACGGTTCTATCACCCTGGCGGCAGTGAAAAAGTTTCAAGCAGAGAACAATCTGAAAGTTGACGGAATTGTCGGCCCTAAAACCTTGTCAGCGCTGAAAGGTAAGCCGGAAGAGGGGAGTATTGAAGCTGCGGAAAAAATCGCGCCAAATGTCGATCGACCTTCGCCATCTCCTACCGCCACAGAAAACACAAACGAACTCGAAGATAAAACTAAAACTCAGCCCCCAGAACCTCTATTTCAAGAACCATCTTTGCCACCTTTTAAAGCTGAAAATTCCGAGGATAAAAAAAGTGAATCACCAACCACAAGGCTAGTAAATCCTCCCGACAACACTCAAGGAAAAATGACCTTGAAAAAAACAATTTACGGCAACATCTCGCCAAAATCAATAGTTTATTCGGGAGACGGCTTGTTTTTTGCTCAAAACATGATGTACCGTCACACAATCACAGTTTACGACAGGAACTTTAAATTAGTCAAGACTATTCCCGATACAGTAAACTTGTCGAAGTTCGGCTTTTCTAAATTCAAAGGCAATTATAAAGGCTCTCCCGTAGAAGCTGCTTTTTCAACCGATGGAAAATATGCCTACGTCTCCAACTACAAAATGTACGGTTCGGGGTTTAGCAATCCGGGAACCGACAGGTGCTCTCCAGCCGCAAAACACGACCAAAGTTTTCTGTACCGCATCAATACCAAAACTTTGAAAATAGAAAAGGTAATTCCTGTAGGTGCAGTGCCGAAATTCAATGCTGTTTCGCCTGACAATCGCTTCGCCCTCGCTAGCAATTGGTGCAGTTGGGATTTGAGCATAGTTGATATCAATAAAAATATCGAAATCGAGCGAGTGAAACTGGGTGCATATCCTCGCGGTATTGTTGTTACTCCCGACTCAAAAAATGCCTATGTTGCCATCATGGGTTCTTCCGACATTGCGAAAGTGAATCTCATCGACTTTTCGGTAGAATGGCTGAGAAATATTGGCAATGCGCCGCGTCATTTGACGATCGATCCCAACGGAAAGTATCTTTATGCCACTTTAAATGGTGAAGGAAATGTGGCCAAAATTGACCTACAAACTGGTAAAGTGGTGGACAAAGTTTCGACAGGAAGAGCACCTCGCAGCATGACAATTTCCGATCAGGGAAAACTGCTTTATGTAGTTAACTATTTCTCGAATACTGTTAGCAAAGTTAGGACGAGCGATATGAAAGTGCTGCAAACAGTGAAGGTTAATTCAAGCCCAATCGGCATTACCTACGATCCAGAAACTAATCAGGTTTGGGTAGCTTGCTATTCGGGCAGTATTATGGTGTTTCAAGATTAATTTAGCTTGTTTCTATGTTCACTCAAGCGTGGACTAAGAAAGAAGGACTAAAGTCCTTACTACAAACTGGTTCGGAGTGAGAACTTTAGTCCTCAGAATTAAGGCGGTAGCAAACGTAACGATGCCTTTGCAACCGAATTTCATATCAATTACGAAGCTTTTAGATTAATTTTGTGCAAACTTATAAAAAGACAATCGATATCTTTACTACGAGGTACTAACTTATCTTTTCCAGTTAAGAGATGTTGTGTGATTAGTGGTGGAATGGGAAAGCAAGCTTTAATTTTAGTATCTTTAGCTTGAGGGCAATAAATTTCAAAATCATCTCGATTACTTACTTGTTGTTTCAATCGATCGATTATGGTGGTGTTTTGGTTATAGTTACATAAATCAATAATTATTATTACACCACCTACAGGTATTTCATTAAGCAAAAAATTGAGATTTGTTTGAACTGTAGATATATTATAAATTTCATTCAAACAATTTTGAAAAATGAACATTTGGCTTTTTTGAATTGTTGTTTTGATTGAGTGAAGAGAATTAGATTCGCATAAATCTAGGTAATTACTATTTAGCTTTAAATCTCCGAACCAGTATTCCGGTATCACAAATTTTTCGGTAATATTTCTGCTTAAAGTCCATTCCTCAGAAGCAATATCATATACATTAACAGTTAATTTTTTAATGTTTTGATACTTATCTGATAAGTATTTACTTAAGCCTACGATTTCTGGACATGGCCCTGCACCAAATAAGCATACTTCTAGCGTTTCATTTGTTAGATTATTTAATAAATTTTGAGCGTGTATCATTTCTAATATTTGAAAATTCATGTACGCATAATGGGGATAATAACGCATCAAATAAACTGCTTGAATTGACGGCTCCGAATAATTTACTTTAACCTGATTCGATCTATAAGAATACCACAATGCTTCTGCGGGTTTTTGTAATGATTGTAAATAGTTTTCAAAGGTTCCGTGGTTGTTTTTGTGATAAAAGTCTGTCGAATTTTCTAATCCATCTAAAATGCAATTGTACAATATTGTCTTTCTTGTCTTTTTGATTGGTTTTGCTACTTCAGTTTTAACAGGAATTTTAGGTTTAATTTTTAGGTCTTGAATTTTATGATTAGCAATTACATTGTGCAGACTTTCTCGCTGTACATTGAGAGCTTTAACTTCTTCTTTAAGTCGCTCGACTTCGATTACAATTGAGTTGTATTCTGCTTCAATCGTGGTTTTTGATTGAGTTTTGCTATCAATTGCCTGTACAAGTTTTATTTTTTTATTTTTCAGGCTTAAAATCTGATTTTCAATGCTTTTTAAATTTTCGGTATAGCTGCGGATATTTTCAAGTTCTCGGTCAGATTTTTTGCTTAAAACGAAGGCACTACTAAGGGTGCTAATTGTCGCTATACCACCTATGGCAGCACTTTTATGAATATTTTTTTCTACTGCTATACCCAAACTAAAAGCAATACTAAAGCTTAAGGTTCCTAATAAAAGTAGATTTTTCATAACTCAATTAACCCTGATTTGATAGCAGCGATAAAATTTTATTTTCTTTGTTTTAAACGGGTTTGATAATTCTAAAAGTTAGATTAATTCTCGGTTCCACAAATTTAGAAGTTTTAGGGATTTGATGTTGCCAGCAATGCTGGGTTTCACCTTTCATCAACAGCAAACTACCATTGAGCAAATTAATATCAATTTTGTAGTTTTTTGATATTTTATGCTTTAATGAAAATCGGCGAGTTGCCCCAAAGCTAATTGAGGCTATAATCGGATTTTTTCCTAATTCTGGCTCGTCATCGCTATGCCATGAAACGCTATCTTTACCATCACGATATAGATTGAGAAGCACGCTATTAAAAGTAACTTCTGATATCTCTTCAGCTTTTGATTTAATTAATTTGAGTGTGGGAGTCCAAGGATCGGGATGCTGTTCGATGCCTGAATATGTATAGGATTTGCCTTCATCTCCATACCAACCTGTAAGTCGGGGTAAAGGTATCTTTTTTCCATAAAAATGAATAATATCCTGTTTCCAGTTAATACTAGAATATAAATCTGAAAAAAGACGATCGCTTTCTTCGATACTAAAAAAATTGGGATAAAAGATCACTTCTCCATCAGTATCAATAACTACTGTTTCTTGAATATCGCTGCTATCGAGCTGATTATCCCCAAGTCTTATCTGATGATACATAATAATTGCCTCAAATCGAATCAATGAGTGTGGAATGATGATTTGACATGATTCCTGTGATTTTAACATCGATCTCAACTGCCCGCAAACCCAAGAAACCGGGTTTTTGGCTGATTCTGTCAGCTATGAGGAAGTATTGTCGCAAAAAACCCGGTTTCTGACGGCTCGCAAGCCCAAGAAACCGGGTTTTTGGCTGATTCTGTCAGCTATGAGGAAGTATTGTCGCAAAAAACCCGGTTTCTGACTACCCGCAAGCCCAAGTCTGACTCATAGAAAAAAGAAGGGCTTCATTCCTCTAATTAAAGCCGCACAACATACTCAGAAGACTTAGCAGGTACTTGGCCTTTTTTGGCCATAGCTTGGTAAATCATGGCTGCTACTTCAGCGCGAGTTGCTGTTCTATTAGGCTGCAAAAGTGCGCGCTTCGGGTGGTTGACAACAATGCCAGCTTCTGTGGCTGATGCTACTTTGTTAACTGCCCATTTCGGCACTTTTTTCCTGTCTGTATAAACTTGTAAAGTTTTGGTTGTTTTTGTTGATGATTTCAGGCTCAAACCGCTGGCTAAAGCTGCGATGACTTCGACACGGGGAATATTTTTGTCGGGACGGAACTCATTGTTTGGGTATCCTTTAAGATATCCAGTTGTGACGGTGTGGTCGATCGCCGGAGCGACAGGACTTTTGTCTTTTACGTCTTTAAAATCAATGGGTTTTCGGATCGGCTTTTTGTCGTCGGACATTCGCTGAATTAAGCGCGCTAGTTCGGCTCGCGTCATCGGTTCGTCGGGACGAAATTTGCTGTCGGTGAAATCAGTAAAGATTTTGCGATCGACTAAAGCGACAATGAACGGACGCGCCCAATATTTGTCTGGAACATCGGATAATATAACAGGCCCAACTTTGGGTTTAGCGGCTTTGGGTTTATCGCCTTTCGGTTTGGTAATTGCTGGATTGGGAGTCGATCGCGCAATTGGCTTCGGAGGAACAACGATTACACCCACCGGAGGAGTTGCCGGTAAAATCGGCCCTAAAGGTGCCACAGGTGCGACATCCGGTTTTGACGGAAGGGGGGTTGTCGCGGGCGATCGCAAATCCGAACTTGGCGATTCTGGCGTTAATATTCCCGGAGTCGCGGGCGTCACAGCAGGCTGAGAGAAAACGGCTGGAAATTGCCAATTTCTGGCATTCAATCGATCGGGATTTTTACCTGTTACCCAAAATAAAATTGCTCCCATCGTGCCGAAGGCAACCAAGATAGCAATCAATTCATCCAATCCTAGAGGATTTCTTTCCCCTGACGGGGGTTGTGAAGAAGACATATTGTCACCTACATATCACTGTAGAAATTAAATCACATATTTTTTGGGTCTGGGGGAAACAGAGAAGGCTAAATCAATTATTCCAAAGTTTTCACTGTCAATACTTGCGGGGGCGTAGCATCTGGAGGATCTAGCAATCTTAAATGAATTGTAAAAAGATGTAGGGGTAGTGCTAAGTGCCTACCCCAGCCTCCTGGGGCAACCACGGGGGGTTGGCCCCTACAAAAATTACACAAATGATGCGAGGATTGCTATAGATAAAATCAACTTTTACCGATGTCAGTTGCTAATTTTTGTACTCTTCAACTCAGCGCCTTCTGCCCCCGAAAGAGCGATTCCGACTCGGTTGACGAGAATTTCTGCCGCTACCAAAACTTGGCTGCCGCTTGTTTGGATTTTGACGTGGCTGTGGCGATCGCCTCAAAGTGCTGCCACCGTAGCCCGAACCGGTCGATCGATTGCCATTTGGACGTACTGAGGGTCTTACTGGCTGGTTGTAGGTGGGCGATCGCAAGCGGCCGGTCGTCCTTAAAACTTGACGGTTTCTCACAGCCGGAGGCGGAGTTCGATACCGAGTTTGATATTGCTGAACAGCTTGGTTGTAAGTATTACCATACCCGCCATATCCTGTCATAATTCCCGGCTGATAGACTGGCGGCATATAATATCGCGGTCTAAATAACAAACTGCCGATCGCCTGACCGGCCACAGCTCCAGCAAACGGTGCCCAGAAGCCAGATTGCTGCCGCACTACTACGGTTTGTGGCTGACCTGTTTGAGGATTAGGAACAGTTTGGGTAACGTTGTGAACGTACTCAATTTTAAAATCTTCTGTCAAATGCAAAACCGCTTGATTGTTCTCCACATTTAGATAACTTTTCTTGCCTGCCGATATTTCTTCATTTGTTAAGCGAGCCATTTGCAAATCCCTAGTGCGGTAAACTGGGGGACTGCCGGGGGGAGTATTCAGCAACATCAAACTGTATTCGCCATCAGCATCGTTGTAGGTAACTTGCTGTACGGGATATTGGCCTTGAGCCAAGTTATTGTTTGGTGCAGGGCGCACAGTGTTAATATTCGGATTTCCCGCAGGATTTGTAGAAGTTTGTGTGCGAGGTGAACCGCAGCCGGTTGCCGTCCACAAAAAAGTTAAAGCCATTAAATAAATTGTCAGTTTTCGCAGCATCATAAATAGTAATTGGTAATGAGTAAATACGGCCTATTCCATCTTGAACAAATACAGTAGCAGATATATTGTGTGATGTTAATCTGTAAGGTGCGTCGCTGCGATCTCTTGGATAAAACTTGCAGATTGACGGGTGGCGACGCACCGATGCTTACTAGAAAATTGCGTGTACTAGATATACATGGAATGTGCTGTAGTAATTGGTAATTGGTAATTTCTCCCTCTTCCTTCTTCTTTCCTTAAATGGGAATAAGTTCGGGGAAATTGACCAACACTTGGTCGTTGGTAAGTTCGTCTCCCAACTGTGCGGGAGAAAAGTGAACTTGCACAGCTCGGAGCCTTTCTTGGTAATGTAAATTAATCAGTGCTTTTAAACCGACTTTCAGCGCGCTGATGTCCGCAAGGTCAGTTTCTAGGGCCGGAACTTCGCCTTCATAGGCAACTGTCAGCATCACCACCACATTTCTAGTTACCGGCAAAGACAAGGGGGAATTTTTATCGTAAACAGATGTACTGTATTGAGGCTCGCTGAGATAGCGATCGGCTGAATCAATGAAAAGTTCATCCACATAATCGCCCGCTTCGCCTTCATTCCAAAAAACATCGCCTTCATTGGCGGCTGCTTGCCAGTAGTTGTCGTACTGCAACAGGTGATTGCAAATTTCTACAAGACCTTCTCCTAAAACTGCTATGTCGCCATCGGCATCAATTGCTTGTCTGGCGGTGCGGTTGAGAACTCCTAACAGCGGTGCAACATCTTCGCCTGTTAGGTGAACGAACACCCGGCAAACTGCCAATCGAGTTTTACCTGTAAATTGATTGAATCGATCGCGCCAAGCATTCATAACCTAATAGTTGTAATCTGTAGGGCTATATTTCCAACGATAGCAGGGGATTTGAACTCTTGCCGTCTACCCTCAGATTGATCTGAAGAGTATTTTTAGCGATCGCCTCGGCAGCGTACTGTCTCGCTTTGACTCATCTAATTTTATAGCAGTTTTCAATCGGATCAAATACAGTTCAAATACAGTAGGAAAACCGCACAGCCTTGTCCTGACGGAGAGCAGCGACTTTTAATAATTGCTATGAGATTGATGATGGTAGCAAGAGTTTTTTTAATTGATATTAATTCAGCGCTCGTTTGCTGAGCCGGAATATGATATTGGTGCGATCGATTCATCTGTCTATTGTTTGCAGTGCTTCGCGATCGCAATGACAGGAAATTGTAGGGGTAGATAATTTCAAATCAAAAAACCTCCAATCTTGCAAGATTGGAGGTGCGCTAAGCGAATACGTTGGTTTGAGATAACTATTTGACGATCGCGCTTTGGACTTGTTCGATCGCAATTTCAGAACTCAACTCAGCAACTGGCGAAACCGGCAAATCCAGCTCGCCACCTGGAGCTTCTGGGTGTTCGCGAACGACTGCAACCGCATTTGCTGACTCAGCTACAGCACCCGCCGCCGCCAAATCGAGCAACGCCGGAACTTCCAAGTGTCCAGAAACACCTGCATCTGCGATCGGAGCCGACTCTTCAAAAACTTCAAAATTATCGGTCATCGCAGCGCAAGCAGCAGAAGCGCGCTTGCCGGCACGGTAGCTCATGTAAGCAGCACCGCCACCCAAAACTCCAGCCAAACCGAGGAAACCGAGAGCTGCTGTTTTGTAGGATTTCCACGGATTAATGCGCTCCGAGCCGCCGGAACCTAGGAGGGTTGTCGCAGAACCAGATTTAGACGCGCTAGATTTGCTGTAGGAACAGGGGAAAGCAGATGCGGCGTCACCTATGGCGATGCTGCTTGCGATCGCGACGACGGAAGCAATGCCAGCTAACACTTGAAACTTCTTCATGATGCTTGGGAGATTGTAAAGGATAATTAAAAAATTAATGGTAACAGCTCTTTACAAATCTATCAACTCTGCGCGCCGTCCATATCGCGGATCGATCGCAAAAGTCAGCTATAGCCTCACGCAATTCAAATTTAAACTTGCCTGCTTAAAAATCTGCAATGCTTGATATGTAAGCGTTTGGGCTAACAGATCGGTAGAAGTTCAAGTTTTGTGAACCCATACTTGGAGCGCGCCCAAATTAGAAAATCTGAGGTGAGACAGTAGAAATTTTAATTACAGAGCGGCAAACACTTGGTGACAAACTACTTTTAAGGCTACTTTTGTAAAGGCTTAGTTATTGGAAAAACTCTTATTTTTATGACAGACAGCGCGAATCAAGGCATTGACCGAGCTCCTCGCCGATTGTTGGTGACGGGCGGGGCTGGATTTATCGGCTCGAATTTTGTGCATCACTGGTGCAGCAGCTATCCGGGCGATCGAGTAGTCGTACTCGATGCTTTAACCTACGCCGGAAACAGACAAACCCTGGCAACTTTGGAAGGAGGCGAAAATTTTCGATTTGTGCAGGGGGATATTTGCGATCGTACCTTAGTCGATACCTTGCTCAAAGAAGAAAACATCACCACAGTCGCGCACTTTGCCGCAGAATCCCACGTTGACAGGTCAATTATCGGGCCTGCCGCCTTTGTTCAAACCAACGTTGTCGGAACCTTCACACTTTTAGAAGCCTTCCGCAAGCATTTTGAAGCCATTGATGAGGCATCTCTCAAAACCCAAATGCGCTTCCTCCACGTTTCTACCGACGAAGTTTACGGCAGTCTCAGCCCCGATGACCCAGCCTTCACAGAAACAACGGCCTACTCGCCCAACAGTCCCTACTCAGCCTCCAAAGCTGGTAGCGACCACCTCGCCCGCGCCTATTTCCACACCTACGGCGTCCCGACAATTATCACCAACTGTTCCAACAATTACGGCCCCTATCACTTCCCAGAAAAGCTCATTCCATTAATGTGCATCAATATGTTATTGGGCAAACCGCTGCCAGTATACGGCGACGGTCAAAACGTGCGAGATTGGCTCTACGTTCTCGACCACTGCCGCGCTTTAGATGTCGTTATTCACCGTGGTCAGCCTGGGGAAACCTACAATGTTGGCGGCAACAACGAGGTAAAAAATCTCGATTTAGTGAAAATGCTGTGTCAGCTAATGGACGAATTAGCTTCTGATTTACCCGCCCGTCCTTGCGAACAATTGATCGCATTTGTCAAAGACAGAGCCGGGCACGATCGGCGTTATGCTATTGATGCCACCAAAATTAAAACAGAGTTAGGTTGGACTCCCTCAGTAACCGTTGAAGAAGGTTTGCGACAGACTGTAGAATGGTACTTAGCCCATCGGGAGTGGTGGGAACCCCTGCTTTCGGAGGAATATCAAACTTACTACCGGAAAGTCTACTCTAACTAATCTCCTCCTGGACGCACCGGCTACAAAAAACCAGAACCAGTAAAAAACTGGTTTTCCAGCTCAAGAGTGCGTCCAACAAAGGTTTCTGTCTTGCCTTCAAGCTTTACATTTAAACTCTCGCCGCAGAAACCGGGTTAGAGAAAGGAAAATTTTTAGTTGAGTGCGATCGATCTGAGTTAAAAAACCTGTTTTCTTTTGTCTTTGCTCCTAACTTCAGATTTAATTAGGTGAAGGTAGATATCACACATATTTGCTCTTGTCAATCTTTGTGAAGATTTAGTGAAAAATCATCCCAAACGCATAAATTTAAGTGTTTGTAGCTGATAATTTTAATAGAGTTACAAGCTTAAGCATTTTAGAAGCTTTTAGGAAAAACAAAAAGCAGCAATGACCGAAATAAACTCGCTCAAGCACATCCAAGAACCTAAATACTGGCTGTTAGGCATCGCCTCCGGTTTGATTGCCATACACCTAACTCTGACTTCCAGAACAAACGACACTGACCTGTTCGGTACAATGTTACTGTTTTGGGGAGTCGTAGCATTTCTAATTTGGGAAAGGCACGAGTCTTTAAATTTTGAAAGCGGAATTTTCGCCAGCTTTTTTGGGACAGCGTTAATTGCTTTAATATTGCTCAAAAGTTCGTCGATATCGGGATACGACTTTTTTATCCGAGCAACGCCTTTTTTGTCTGGAATCAGTCTCGCCTTGCTGGCTTCCGGCACAAAAGGACTGAAACAATATTGGCAGGAACTTCTAATTCTTGCGTATACAGCTATTCCTCCCGGATTGATCGGAGTATTTGTTGATGTTCCAAAATTAACAGCTAAATTTTCAGCTTTCATCCTGCACTATGTAGGATTTGAAGTAGTGCGGAAAGGGGTTTTTCTAATCCTAGAAAAGGGAAGCGTGGAAGTGAATCACGGCTGTTCCGGGGTGAATGCGATGCTACAATTGTTAGGACTATCTCTGGTTTTCTTACTGATGTTTCCTACCACTACGGGTCAGAAAATGGTATTGCCATTCGTGGCAATAATTACTGCATTTGTAGTGAATGCCGCGCGAGTTGGTCTCCTGGCCGTGCTGGTATCGCTATCTCAACCCGAAGCATTTAAATACTGGCACGAAGGAAATGGTTCGGTAATATTTTCGATGATTGCTGTATTTATTTTCGGGTTATTCTGCTGGTTTGCAATTTTGAAAGACCAACCCCCAAATCAGGAAGGACAGAATTGCTAATGGCTATTACCTCTTGGAAACCACTTAGGCTTTCCCTGTTGGCTGTTACTTTGGGAGGGGTTTTGTTGGTTGCCGGAAAGTTGGTTTTCTATCCATCGGACGGCAAGAATGTGGCAACCCCGTTTGAGTTTCCCGAGTCGGTGCCTCTAGCCGATTGGAAACTAAACAAGAGCGCGCTTCTGGAAATCAAGGAAAATTCAGAATTCAAAGCTGCCAGGAAATATGAATATCAAAAAAATAGCATGGCTCTAGAAATAGAGATGCGCTATGCAGTAGACACCATTGGGGATGTGGAAGGTATGATGAGGGGACATACTGTTCTCAAGTCGTCTCCTGGTAAACTAGCATTGGCAAACACTCAAGGCGCGGGGTTTCACGGAATTTTGCAACAGCAAAATCGACTGTATTTGAGTTCGTGTATCAATCCTAATGGCAGTGCTACAGTAACTTCCCAACAGTTTAGATATAATCGAAATACTCGAGATTGGCAGCCAAACCGTATTCTGTTTTGGTTGTTGGGTAGGGGAAATATTCAAGACCGGCGCTGTTTGTGGACTCAGATGTCTGTGCCTTTGGATAAAACAAATCCAGAAGATGCCAAAAAAATTCTAGAGAATGCTTGGGTTTCTTGGTATGAGTGGTGGCAGCCGCGATTCCCCGAACCTTGACTCGATTCAGTCGATTTTAGCTTTTAGCTTTTAGCTTTTAGATTTAATCCACAGGTGAATCTGGAAGCTTGAACAAAAGTCTAAAATGTTTGACTATCCACGACTTTGGTCGGGGGCTTGTATCCGTTCTTGGGCGGCGTCAAGAGAGATTTTTCTTAACAACAACTCTGATTATTTTATGAATGACTTACAAGGCGAACAAGGTTTTTCTATCTACAGACTGCGTTGGATTGGCTACGGTCTATTAATTTTGTCTGTATTAGATACGATTGCAGTTCTTATACCAGCCAATTTTGGCAATCGCCTCTGGGAATTGCAAACGATTGGGGCTGTAGTGGAACGGGTGCCAGTTCCTTTACTGGCAATGGCGCTGATATTTTTTGGAGAAGGGTACGACCGCAGAGGTTTGGAAGACCTTTTTTTGAAGGTTTTGTCTTGGGTTTGTCTGCTGCTAGGTCTGGTTTTTCTGTTGATGCTACCTTTGGGAATTTTTGGCACTATCTACGTCAACAATCAAAACAACCAGCAAATTACTACTCAAGCAAACCAACAATTAGCTCAGTTGCAGCAGGTGGAAGAACGGCTGAATAAGGGTAGTCCTGAAGATTTAAGGAATTTAGCGGGGGAACTTACCCGTTTGGGGGTACAAGCGGATACGCAAAACCCACAGCAATTGAAAGAGCAAATTCTTTCGAGAATTACTCCGGCTAGGGAACGGTTACAGACGCAAAGTGCTGCGGTTCAGCAAAGTCAGCGCGTGGGGTTATTTAAAAATGCTGTTAAGTGGCTGCTGGGCGCGCTGATTTCTAGTGTTTTGTTTTTTACGCTGTGGCGCGGTACTGACTGGGCTCGGTAGTAGTTTTGAGTTTTGAGTTGCGAGTTTTGAGCTAGTAAGGTGCGCCTAGCGCACCCGGAGAGACTTGTTGAGGACTAAGGTGCGCCCTGCCCTGTACATGCAGCCCGCGTCTTGGTGGTTAAAAAGACCCTCAAACCCTGGAAATTTCGTTGGGGGCAGCGCTCCCTCTTCTTCTTTTCAAAAGATATTATCGGTAATAAATCTTGTTTATTGCCGATAGCCAACACCGAGAATGAGGCAAATCGGTTGTTAGCGCAGCCCTCGAAGAGGAACGCACCTTGACCAAGAAACTGGGTACAAGCCTCGCCCTTTTAGGGCGACTTTAGTTAAAACTTGTGAATAAGCGTTCCGGCCTTTCTTCACGACTGTATAATCAGAGTAGGAGGATAGAGCAAGTGTTTAACTTAACCTACGAGTACAAATTAAGACCAACGCCAGCGCAAGCAGCCATTTTTGAAGATTGGCTGGAACAGTGTCGTCGCGTTTATAACTACGCGCTGGCAGAGCGCAAGCATTGGTTTCATTCTCGTAGTTGCCAGGTTAACGCTTGCTCTATCCGCTCTGAATTTATTATTGGGGCCGAAACAAAACGACCAACTTATGCTAGTCAGTGCAAGAACTTAACCGCAGCCAGGGCAAGTATATCGGCTTTGGGTGCCGTTGCCGTACACGTTTTGCAACAAACATTGAGACGGCTTGAAAAAGCGTTTGTCAGTATGTGGGAACAAAAGCACGGTTTTCCTCGCTTTAAAAAAGCGGGAACAATGCGGTCTTTTGTCTTCCCTCAATTGGGGGTTGATCCGGTTCAGAATGGAAAAGTAAAATTACCCAAGATTGGATTGGTTAAACTTCACCAATCGCGTCCTATTCCTGATGGGGCAACTATCAAACAAGCCAGAATCGTCAAGAGAGCCAGCGGTTGGTATGTAATGCTAACCCTACAATGGGACGTGTCAGTGCCGTCGGTTATGCCACACGGCGAGGGGATTGGGATTGATGTTGGCTTAACTAATTTCATAGCAACTTCTAACGGTCTTTTAGTCAAGCGCCAAAAGTTTTTTGTTGAGGCCGAACGCAAGCTTAAATTGCTGCAACAGCGCGTCAGTCGGAAAAAGTTAGGCTCAAATAATTGGAAAAAGGCTCAGAAGAAAGTTTCTCAACTGCACGAGGACATTGCAAACTGTCGCCAAGACTGGCACTGGAAATTGTCTCACCAACTCTGTAAAGATGTGGGGATGATATTTGTTGAGGACTTGAACCTAGTAGGATTGTCTAGAGCAATACTAGGTAAACATTGCTTAGAGGCAAGCTGGGGTCAGTTCTTAACAATATTAGAGCAAACCTGTTTTAAGCATGGCGTGTACTTCCAGAAAGTAAGCGCTCATAAAACAAGTCAGATTTGTCCTAGTTGTGGTGTAGAAACGGGCAAAAAAGAATTGTCAGAGCGCACCCACACCTGCTCAAGTTGTAACTACACAACTGATAGGGATATTGCAGCAGCTCAAGTAGTTCTTATTAGAGGACTTGCAGCCGTAGGGCATACGGTCAAGATGCTTTCTGAGGGTAAATTCGTCGGAATCCCGGTGAAGGAAGAATCCTCGTACCTGATAGTCGAGGAGTGTCAAAGTGCTGGCATTGTGCAATCCACAATCTCAAATCTAAAATCTAAAATCTAAAATCCACAATCTAAAATCTAAAATCCACAATCTAAAATCTAAAATCCACAATCTAAAATCTAAAATCTAAAATCTAAAATCTAAAATCGATTGATGGTATTTTCTAGTTTGTCGGCAATGCCTTCTACCCAGTTTTCATCTTGTTTTGTATAGCTGCGGGGCGCGTTAGCACCTAAGATTAAAACGCCTTGGGTGCCGATAGGTTGACAGATGACTCCTTGAGTATTTTCTGGCAAATAGTCAAATTCAATTTTGCCGGGATAAATATTGAGATTTACTAAATAAACTGGTTTATTTTTGTCGAGCACTCGCTGCAAAATCGGCCCCGGTTTGACTTCGGGATTGATGCCTAAAATACCGCGCCGCAATAGGACTTTTCCCTGATACACAATTACGATCGACCTTGTGGCGGTATTTGTCAACAGCAAACGCGACGCCCAGGCTAATTCTATTTTCACAGCCTCCGGCAAATCCGGCGCAAATTCAAAACCTTCTTCGCCGATAAGTTTTACGGAATCGGGCGATCGCGCTTGCACCTGCTGCCACAGCAAACCTGTTAAAATCAGCAAAGCGCTGATAATTACTCCCAAAGCGTCCGATCGAGCTTGAGAATCTGTAATTTGCTCTGTCAGCAACCGGTTTACCATTAGCAGCGTACCTGCTAACCCTCCTGCAACTAAGGGCAATTGCCGCAAAACTTTATTGGGATCAGATTTAGTCATTAGTCATTAGTCATTAGTCATTAGTCATTAGTCATTAGTCATTGGTAATTGGTAGTTGGTAATTTAAGTAATGCCAACTGCCAACTGCCAACTGACTTTATCCTACTTCCCCAATTTCGACAATTCGCTGGAAGAGATAGCCGGTGCCGCGGGCGGTGAGAATTAATTCGGGATTGCTGGGGTCGTCTTCCAACTTTGCCCTCAGCCGCGAGATGTGAACGTCCACTACGCGGGTGTCTACGTGGCGTTCTGGCGTGTATCCCCAGACTTCCTGCAAAATTTCCGATCGCGAAAAAGGCTCTCCAGAACGGCTGACAAGCAGTTCTAACAGGCTGAATTCCATGCCCGTGAGGCGAATTCGTTCGTCGCCTTTGTAAACTTGGCGCTTGTTGGTGTCAATCCTAATGTTGGTGACGTGGATGACTCCAGAACTGGGAATTCCCGATGCGCCGTTTTTGTCAACCCGGCGCAATACCGAACGGATACGGGCTTCTAGTTCTTTGGGAGAGAAAGGTTTGACGACGTAATCGTCGGCGCCCAATTCTAAACCGGTGATGCGATCGGCTACGTCTCCCAAAGCAGTTAGCATGATGATGGGTACGTCTGACTCTTTTCGCAACTCCTGACAGACGCCGTAACCGTCTAGCTTCGGCATCATCACGTCCAAAACCACTAAGTCGGGTTCGGTGTTGCGGAATGTTTCGAGAGCTTCTTCGCCGTCAGCAGCGGTGACGACATCGTAGCCAATCATGGAAAGGCGAGTCTCCAGAATGCGGCGGATACTGGCTTCGTCATCGACTACCAGAATTTTTTCTTTATGGTTTTCCAAGTTACCGAGCACTCCTTAAGTTACATTTCAGATAATGTTATTTTTTTGTACCCTATCATAGAGGACACAAATTGAATCATGGGCGGCGATCGGTCTGAAAGCTTGATAATTGCTTTAAATCAGACTTTTCTAAATGTTAGGGTGACTATTTATCATAGTAAACAATGCCTAAGCCTCGAATACAATATATTTGTCGGGAATGCGGGTATGATTCACCACAATATTTTGGCAGATGTCCTAGCTGTCAGAAGTGGGATTCTTTTGACGAGCAGTTAGAACAACCTACTGCTGGTGTGCCGCGGGCTGGTTTAACTGGGGTGACAACTAAGACAGTGGGCGGTTCGCCCCCTGATAAGTCGAAGGGTCAACCAAGGGTATCTTTCAGATTATCGCAGATTGCTGACCAAACTCAGTCTCGCTGGCCTTCTGGTTACGGGGAACTCGATCGAGTTTTGGGAGGCGGGATTGTTCCGGGCTCGCTGGTGTTGATTGGGGGGGAACCGGGAATCGGGAAATCGACGCTGCTGTTGCAGGTGGCGAATATGTTGGCCCGCAAGGATCGGATACTGTATGTCAGTGCGGAGGAGTCCGGCCAGCAGGTGAAGTTGCGATCGCAGCGTTTGGGGGTGGCTAATCCGGTTGAATTGTCAAGCAACGGCGGGCATAAATCTGGCAGTAACGGGGAAGCTAAAAAGGATTCGGAGGACAATTCAGCGGAGAATTTCTATTTGCTTCCAGAGACGGATTTAGAAGTTGTTTTGCGGGAGTTGGAAGCGCTGAAACCGAATGTGGCGGTGATTGACAGCATCCAAACTATTTATTTTGCTAGTTTAACATCGGCGCCCGGTTCGGTGGCTCAGGTGCGGGAATGTACATCTGCTTTGATGCAGGTGGCGAAAAGGGAAAATATTACTTTATTTATTGTCGGTCACGTTACGAAAGATGGAGCTTTGGCGGGGCCGAGGGTTTTGGAACATTTGGTAGATACTGTACTGTATTTTGAGGGCGATCGCTTTGCTTCTCATCGACTTTTGCGATCGATGAAAAACCGTTTTGGCGCGACTCACGAAATCGGTGTTTTTGAAATGGTAGCCAACGGTTTGCGAGAAGTAGATAATCCGTCGGAGTTATTTTTAGGCAATAGAGATGAATTTTCTCCGGGTACTTCGACGACTGTTACTTGCGAAGGAACTCGACCGATTTTAGTGGAGATTCAAGCATTAGTCAGCCCTGCAAGTTTCGGTTCGCCGCGCCGCACTACTACTGGCGTGGACAATGCTAGATTGCAGCAAATTTTAGCTGTTTTGGAGAAAAGGGTGGGGATTCCTTTATCTAAATTAGATGTGATTTTGGCGACGGTGGGTGGGTTGAAGGTGGATGAACCGGCGGCGGATTTGGCAGTTGCGATCGCCGTTGTGGCCAGTTTTCGCGATCGGGTGGTTGATGCGCGCACTGTTTTGCTTGGGGAAGTGGGTTTGGGGGGACAGGTGCGGCCGGTTTCCCAATTAGAGTTGCGGCTGAGGGAAGCGGCGAAATTGGGTTTCAAAAGGGCGATTATTCCTAAGAATCAACCGGTGCCGGAGTTGGGGATGGAGATTATTCCGGTGGCGAAGGTAATTGATGCAATAATTGCAGCGATTCCTGCTACTCCGGCTCAGTTGCAGTCTGGTGATATGGAATTACAGTCTGTTGATTTGGAGGAAGAGGATTTGTTTAATTGAGTTAGAATTGTGATGTTATAAATTGATAGTAAGGAGGCACGAAATATGTATCAAGTAGACATTATTGAGGCTAAAGAAAAACTTCTGGAATTAATCGAAGTGGCGATGAGAGGCGAAGAAGTGGCGATTACTCAAGATAACCAGCCTGTTGTAAAATGGGTAGGAATACCGCCAGCTAATAAGAAGCGCTGGTCATCCAAAGCTGGGAGTGCTAAAGGAATGGTTTGGATGTCCGATGATTTTGACGAACCGCTAGAAGAGTTTAAGGAGTACATGGAATCAGGTTGTTGTTGGACACTCATGCCTTTATTTTGATGCTGATGCGCGGCTGTGGTGAATTAAGTTAGTGCAAAAATAAAGAGGCAAAAAGGAGGTAATAGCAACGTGAGCGTTAGATTACATCCCCATGCTCGATCGCGATTGATTGAGCGAGGTGCAACTGAGGCAGAAGTAATTGCTACTGTTGAAAGTGGCACAACTTTTCCGGCTCAATTTGGCAGAACCAGATTTAGGCGTAACTTTTCCTTCAATGCTGAGTGGCAGGGAAAAGTTTATGCTATGAAGAAAGTAGAGGCGATCGCAGCTAAGGAAGACGAAGACTGGATGATGAGCGCTGTAATTGTCAATTTTTTTTAGCAGGAGGTTCCCGTGAAACTGACTTACGATCCGAGATACAACGTAGCTTATATATACCTGCAAGAAAAAACCGCACAGGTAAAAACTATCCAGGTTAGCGAGCAAATGAATGTGGATATTGCCCCAGACGGTACTATTTATGGAATTGAATTACTTAATGCCAATCAACAATTAGGGGCGGATAGTCAAGGAAAACTGATTGTTGTCAACGAAGCTTGGGGAGAATCTTCCGAGATTCAGCTTGCACTTTAATGGCATTGAAAACAATCAGTAAAAATGTGGTTGCTGGATGAATGCTAGGAGTAATATCAAATGCTTCAAACTAACTGGCAATGCGTACACACCCTTCACGGACATTCAAGCTCGGTAACTTCTGTTGTCATCACTCCAGACGGACAGACTGTAGTTAGCGGAAGTTCTGATAGCACAATTAAGCTGTGGAACCTCAACACAGGGCAAGAAATTCACACTTTATCGGGACATTCACAAGGGGTTACATCCATTGCCCTCGCCCCTGATGGACAAACTCTTGCTAGTGGCAGTAAGGACAAAACTATCAAGCTTTGGAATCTCAGCACTAAAGAGGAAATTTACACCATCACCGGACATTCAGACATAATTACTTCTGTAGTTATCAGCCCCGACGGGAAGACTCTGGCAAGTGCCAGTGAAGACACAACTATCAAACTTTGGAACCTTAGAAATGGAGAAGAAATTCGGACTTTAAAGTGGCCAGTAGAAGTATTTTATAGTTTGGCTATTTTATTCAGCCCTGACGGAAAGATTCTACTTAGTAGCAGTGCAGATGATTATGTTTCTCTAAGTGCAGTAGCTTTTAATTTAACCACTGGAGATGAAATCTGGACCAAGAATTGGCAGGAGGGTATGGGTACTGTTTATGCGATCGCTGTTAGCCCCGATGGAGAAACTTTTGCGACTTTGCACTGTGTGGGAACTATTAAGCTGTGGAATCTCTACACGGGAATAGAAATCTATACTCTTGCGAAAAATTCAATGGGGGACTTCTGCTTAGCTTTTAGCCCTGATGGGAAAATTTTAGCAAGTGGCGGGTGGGATTCTGGCAGCGAAGAGGATAGTACGGAACCTGGTATTATCGAACTTTGGAATCTCGATACCAGAGATAAAATTTGCAGTCTCTTGGGGCATTCATGGGGAGTTTACTCTGTGGCTTTTAGCCCGGATGGGCAGACTCTGGTTAGTGGAAGTGATGAAAATACTATCAAGATTTGGCAAAGAGATTTATAAGCACGGGAAATTTTGTATAATTTTTAATTGGCCTTTTAACTGAAAAATGAACCAGAGAAAAAAACAGCGTAAAAATCAGTGGTTAAATGAACTAAACGACATCATTCGAGGTGCATCGGGTGGCTTTTTGTTCGGGATTCCGCTGCTTTATACGATGGAGGTTTGGTGGATTGGTTCGTATACTAAACCAGCGGAAATGTCGATCGCGATCGCAACTACCTTTATCGTCGTTTTCTTGCTGACTCGCACAGAAGGTTTTCGCAAAACTAAGGACATCCGCTGGCTAGATGCTGCAATCGATACCGTAGAAGCGATCGCCATTGGCATTGTCTGCGCGGCTTTTGTCCTGTTTTTGCTCAGGGAAATTACTCCGGAGACTCCGCTGCAAGAAACTTTGGGGAAAATCATCTTTGAAGGCCTGCCGTTTGCGTTAGGAGTAGCCCTGGCCAACGGTTTCTTGAGTGGCGATCGCTATCAAAGTTCCGACAGCGACAGCGAACCTAATATTAACCCAACTTTAGCAGATATCGGCGCTACTTTAATCGGCGCGATGATCATTGCTTTCAACATCGCCCCAACAGACGAAATTCCCATGCTAGCGGCAGGTATTTCGCCACCTAGGCAATTAGCAATTATCGCCGCTTCGCTGCTAATTTCCTACGGTATTGTATTTGTAGCCGGCTTTACTTATCAAGCAAAACGGCAGCAGCAGCAAGGGATTTTTCAGCGTCCCCTCAGCGAAACTGTCATGGCCTATTTAGTGTCGCTGGCGGCTTCTGCATTTATGATGTTTTTCTTCCAAAAACTCACTTTTGACGACCCGTGGTCGCTTTGGTTGAGCTATACGTTAGTATTGGGATTGCCGGCGGCTGTTGGTGGCGCGGCGGGGAGGTTGGCGGTATGAGTGAAAGTAATAACGAACAGCATGAAAAAAGAACTCCTGCTGAATGGGTGACATTTGCGATCGCCTGTTCGATCCTTTCTATCCTCATCGGACTCGTACTCTACAACTGGGTGACTAAAAAGCAGGAACCTCCGGTTATTTCTGTCACTCGGAACACGCCTGTTCGCGAAACTCAAGGGCAATTTTACGTGCCGTTTGCAGTAACTAATACGGGCGGCGAAACAGCCGAATCAGTGCAAATTATTGCAGAATTGCGCGTCAACGGTGAAGTTGTAGAATCCGGCGATCAACAAATTGATTTTTTGTCAAGCGGCGAAACTCAAGAAGGAGCTTTTATTTTCAGCCGTAACCCCAGTCAAGGTGAGTTGATTGTGCGATCGAGCAGTTACAAACTGCCTTAACACAGATAAAAATCGGCGGTTAAAACCTTTTCACATCTGTGAACTCTTCCTCTTCCTACCCTACCCTTCACCGAACCCCTGCGGGGAACGGAAATGGCTTCGCCGAACGCGCATGAAAGCGTCTTCGCGGTTCGTTCAATCTCAAAACCCCCTTGCGCGTTGGCATTTATTGCTATATATTCCGCGCAGGCGCGATTTCAATCACTTTGGAATTACGATCGAGCTAACGCTTCACGAGATTGTGTTCCCACTTCCAAACACAGCTAGAAATCAAATTCGTGCAGATATGAGCCGTAATTGGCACTAACAAATTCCCAGTAGCTAAAACGCTGTAACCCAACAGCAATCCGACAGCCGTTGCCCAAACAGCATAAGGCCACTGATCCAGGGTTCCCAAGTGCAGAATGCCGAAACAAAAACTCGATAAAACTAAACTGGTAACATTCAATCCCAAAGCAGACAGCATCACGCCTCGAAATAGCAATTCTTCGCTAAGTCCCGGCAGGAGTCCCAGCCAAATTAAATCAGGCCAAAACAAAGGTTTGAGCACTACTTCCAAGTAAACATCCGCACTCCGGCGATAACCAGGCCAGAGGTGATAAACGATCGCACTACCGCCTGTAATTGCCAGTCCGAGCGCAACTCCTTTGAGCAAGTCCATTCCTATCAATTTGACTGGCAAAAGCGATACCGATCCAAATAGCAACCACAATTTAGCTACCGCCAGCAACATAATTGCTGTCACGCCCATTGCTACTAAAACTTGGGTGCGCGTCAAGGGTTCAATTTCAGGATTTCCGGGAATTTTTTCTGCCACTTAATCACTTTTAGATTTGAGGTTTGAGATTTGAGATTTGTTGGGTTTAGTCAGACAAACAACGCAGGGGGGAGATGTCTGCACCCAAGGAAGCTGGACTGATGCCGGCTCGCAAAGCGACCAAAACTCCGATCGCCTCTAAATATGAGTTTACCTGCAAAGCTTTGATTCCGAGTTTTTCTGGAGTCGCCTGCATCTGGGTTTTGTTGTCCCCGACAGCGATGATTTGTACGGACGATCGCCCGCTCAAACTCAGAATAGCACTGCCACCGCAGGCTGTGGCGGGTATCACCACCGCATCGACTCGATCTGCCCACAAACCCTGGGACTCGAAATCTCGCCTGTTTGCATAGAATTTCTCTCTTGTGGGGAGTAGGGGTTGGGCATCTTGCCCGCCCAATACCTGCCTGCGGGCATCTTGCCCGCCCAATACCTGCGACAGGCAAGATGCCTGTCCCACAGCAGGAGTGACAAACTGTGACAGGCAAGATGCCTGTCCCACAGTAGGAGTGACAAATTGGGGAGCTTTGCCCAGGCCGGCAAGGACGCAAGGTAGGAAAGTATAGCCGATTTCCTCAGCAGCCGATCGCGGGGACAGGTGCGGATCGAGGGGAAGCGCAGACAGCGCAGGGGCGTGGGCGCAGGGGATTTTAAACGTCCTGACGATGAGGTGGCTGATCACAGCTTCCGCGCCGGCGAGGGGGTCAACTCCTTTGCCGCGGCGGTAGTTTTCGAGGGCGAGGCTGCCTTCATCGTCGGGAAATCTGGCTACAACTGCGATCGCCTCTACTCTTGCTTGTTTGATCAATTTTTCTGCGGCGCGCAATAAACTGTCGGGATTGCCGATCGTCCCCCAGGATGCCCCTGATTCAGAAATACGCAATTCTACTTGCAGGGGGCGATCGGTTAAAACACAATCAGTTATATTCAAACCCAATGTAGCTCTCGCTGCATCAGCCGCTTGCAAGTGTCGCAACTGCAAGTCTGGTTCGATCGCGGAATCGAGGATTAAGCCGATACGATTTTGATGTACCGGTTGCAGTCCCCAGCATCCGGCAGCAAATTTGTCAAGGGCGTAACCTTCAACGTAGAGAGCGTTAGGTATCGGCCAATAAAGTTGAGCGCCGTTGAGGACGTTGGGGTGAGTGATCAGGGTGTCTGAAATTTGGGCGATCGCCCTAGCCACCGGCAGCGCATCTCCTGCAAACCCACCAATCGATGCTCCAACGCCTGTGGGGACTATCAAAACCACTGTCAAAGGGCGGGGGTTCACGGTGTTGCGGGGGATGCTTCCACGAGCACGTAGCCTTCTACCACAGCCTTTTGCCGATCGACATCCACGTCTGTGACTGCCCACCGCAGGGGTTCGCCGTACTTTTGCAGTTCAATTTCAATAGCCGAGTGCAGTTGCTCGGCGGTATCGTGGAGGTCAACTTCTGCGGAAATGAAATGGGTGGTCATAGGGCGATCCATAGTGGTTTTACCGCTAACGGTACTTAGGTCAATTTTAGCTTAGTGCTAGGATTTACCGAATTGGCGATCGTACACAATGTCTTCTTTTTCGGTTTCTATCTTCAAGTTCGATCGGGGATAAGCAACACACAGCAACACATAACCTTCTGCCTGAAGATCGGGACTAACGCCCATACCATCAGCTTGATCGACCTTACCTTCAATAATTTTACCAGCACAGGTAGTACAAACCCCCGCATTGCAAGAACTCGGCAACTCAATGCCGGCGTCGTTAGCGGCGCGGAGAATTTGTTTATCTTCGGGTACTTCTACGGTATAGGTAGAGCCTTGGTGGATCAATTCAACAGTGTAAGTCTTAGACATATTTCAATTATTGGTTTTAATTCCCCAATTGGAATTTACGCTAGATTTGGAAACAAAGCAATCAGTATTTTACCGCTGTTTGTGCTTTTGTGCAAATTTACAACTGCTGTTTTTATTAATAATTTTTTTTATTAATTGGCTGGGCGAGCGATCGGCATTTTGTCAATGACTTTTTCACAAATTATTACACACCTCACGGCGGAACTCTGCCAGAAAGCACTTATACCTAATTATTTTTTGGCCTTCAAGCCAACAACTCATCAACCGCAACACTAAAACCAGGCAGCACTAGCTGAGTGCTGACTGTAGAACCCAGGTTAAAAGTTAACTTTTGAGTTTGAGTCATTATCAATATCCAGCGACTTTCTGGAAAAACAATCCAAACTTCCAGACAACCAGAATCTAAATACTCTTGTGCTTTCAAAAATATATCTTCCGCAATATCAGTAGGAGAAACTATTTCAGCAATTAACGGCGGACTTTGAGGCAAAGTAGGAACATCGCCATATTCAGCAACAAGTTCAGCAGTCAGATAAGCTACATCAGGGCGGCGCACTCGCCTGTCAGTACGACAAGGAACTTCTGTATAGACTTCGCCACCTTGTCCGCTAGATATCTTGTAACTTCTCCAAGAATAATCTAGTCTTGATTGGATTCGACTGTGTTTTACTGTCATACCATTTTTCTCCGAGATTTGCCCGTCCACCCATTCCATATCATCGGCGGGACAGGCTATAAAGTCTTCTAGAGAAACATTTTCTGATAAAACGGCTGTCATTACCATAGCCATTTACTCCCTTTTGCAGAACTCACTCATATTGTAGCAATCAATTGGTAATGGGTAATTGGGAATTGCTAATTGGGAATTGGGAATGAGTTGATTGGAACTGAGATATTGCACCATTTTCAGCAACAGGCAAGATGCCTGTTCCACAAGAAAATCAATATCTTTGTGGAACAGGCATCTTGCCTGTTCATAAAAGGCTTATTGAGAATGGTGCAATATCCCAGTTGGAGTAAAAAAATAACCCATACCCAATGCCCTATGCCCATTCCCCATGCCCCATGCCCAATTTACTCAATATTAATTTGATTGGGAGGCTTAGGTTGATTCGGTTTGTCATCCTTCAAAGTTTTACGCCCAGAACTAGCATAATCCTTATAAAAATCCACAAACATCTTTGTTAACTGCTGCAAAGAAAGTTGTTCCCCATTAATTTGAGATTTCATATAAGCTTTAAGCACTTCAATGTAAGCCAAACCGAGGGCAAGCGTGAGAGTTGCTGCCGTTGCACCGGAGATAGCACCGCCCACAACAGTACCCGCACCAGGAATCATTTTAATCAAATTAGTAACAATACTTCTGCCGACAGCAGTAACCCCGCCAGCGCCGCTAATAGCCGACAGCATCGCCGAAATAAATCCCTTATCAAAGGGCATTCCAAAAATTACAGTAATATTAGCAATCATTGCTGTTTGCATCGTCATCAAAATCGGCGCATCAGCAAACGGTACAGGAGTCGCACCGACAATGGCAGAACCTGCTACATAAGCACTTAGATACTTAAATGCCATATCGGATTTGAGCGCAATATTTGCAATTTGTTCTTTAACAAAAGCTTTTTTAGCTACTTCCGGCAGCAGTTGAAAAGTTGCATCTACCAACTTGTCTAAACCGTGAGATTTTACTGTATAATCCTCATCAATTTCTTCCGGCTCAGCCATGACGGGGATAATTTGACTGACTGGCAAATTCATGTGTTCCAGTTGCTTGAAAAACTCGCTGGGCTTTTTAGATGTAGTTTGAGTCAAAACTAAAATCACTGGTACATCTTTAACTTCCATTTCTTTTAGCCAGCTTTCCTCCACAGATTCTATTCTATTGGCGCTGTGATTGATGCAGTACCAGATGACGTGAATGTGTTCTTTTGGGTGCAGGAGTCTTTGGTCTTCAATTAGTTTAGCAACGTTTAATTGAATAACTTTAATTTGTTCGGCGTTGAGTTCGAGTCCGGGAGTATCGTAAACTGTAATTGGGCAATTCGGTTTGGTATATTGGCGGATGCCTTGAGTGATGGGGCGGCCGACTCCGGTTTCTGCTAAGCGTTGGCGAAAAACGGAATTTATTAGGGTACTTTTGCCGACTCCGGTTTTGCCGATGACTAAAACATTGCACTGTCCCACTTGGTTTTCTGCGTCTTTGAAGGCGTAGTAACTTCTATTTAAAAGCTCGTCTAAGGAAAAGTCGTCTGACATGGCGGTTTGCTCCGATAAGGGTGGGATATTAAATCTGGATTAAACACCACCGAATAGAATTCGGGGCTATACAAACGAAGTCCGAGCTGAGGGGGACAGGGGAGTATTAAATATATTGTAGCAATTTGATTTCAGAAGCACTGGAAAGGATATCTGATTTAATTATTCAATATTTTCAGGATTTTCAGGCTGCTCACTGTCAGGCGGTAAAAAATCAGGATTAAGAACTTCTTCTCCAGTAAATGGAGACTCTGGGGGAAATATCGCAATAGATAAACCTGTTTCATCTGCGGCTAATTCCCTAGCATCTTGATAAGATTCATTAAAAATCTCTTCAAAAAAACGATATAAACTCGGACTGGTTCTGAAGGTATCTCCGATGCGTTTACGATGTTCGCGAATGGTGTATACCCAACTATTGGTTCGTTTTTCTGGCTGATGTTTATACTTAAGTAAGTGCATCAAAAGTACCCTTAAATTACTTTTTAAAGCATTCTTATCGCTTCTCCCCATACTTTCCAGTTCCTCTAGTAAGTTCTCTAAATCTATTTCAGAAAACTTTCCCTCTTTTAATAAGTTGATTGTTGTCTGTAACCACAGATAAAAATCACGTTCATAAAGAGATGTTATTGCAGTTGTTATTGATTGGATAGTTGTCATTTTGTTTGACTCCATTTCTTGGTCATCAACCTAAGAATATTGTAGTAGTAGGTTGCGTAGCCCTTCGACTCCGCTCAGGAACTGCGACAGCGAACTCTCCGCTAAATGCTCCGCCCAACAAATCCCAGAAAGTGTTGGGTTTCGTAAACTCAACCCAACCTACTGAGTTTCTGATTTCATAATTTTAGTTTAAGCTAGCAATCCATCGACATCAATGCTAAAACCGATCAGGATTTGTTGGGTGCTGGCGGTATCGCCGGATCTAAATGTCAATATTTGATTTTGAGTCATGACAAATATTAAATGACTTTCGGGAAAAACTAGCCAAACTTCCTGACAGCTAGATTCTAAATATTCCTGTGCTTTGAGAAAGACATCTTCAGCGATATCGGTGGGTGAAACTATTTCGGCAACTAAAGGGAAACTTTGGGGTAAAGTGGCAAGATTGCCAAATTGTGCAACTAATTCGGGTGTGAGATAAGCGACATCTGGGCGGCGAATTTGTTGGTTAGTGCGGCAAGGAACCTCGACATAAGCCTCTCCACCTTGTCCGCTAGAAATCATGTAATTTGCCCAAGCACAACCCAGGCTTGATTGAATTTTACCATGCTTGAGCGTGGCTCCATTTTTCTCCACAAGTTGGCCGTCTACCAATTCCATGTTGTCGGGCGGCTCGGTGATGAATTCTTTTACAGTAAAATTCTCCTGTACAGCAGTAGCAGTGACCATAGTTATTTCCTCGCTTTTACAAATCGGTTTCAGAACTTGCCTGTATGATGTTCGATCAAACCTTCACCAATGGCGCAAACTCCTCTAACTTCACTTGTAAGTCATCCACCAGCATTAAACGATACCTGCCGGTAGTTTTCAACTTGTGGAGAACATAACTAGCAAACTCATCTCGCCACTTTTTTCTATCAAGTTCATTCGAGATGTTCAGCGCTCTGATTGATAGGTTGTAAGGGTATTCTTCAAAGTTGAGCTCTTTATCATTTTCAAAATCATGCTTTCCTACTGTAAGAGTGATTGTTGAGTCACGAAACTCATACCAGTGGTCAATGCCATCAGAAACCAGCTCTAATTTAAGAGCCAATATAAACTCTAATTCTTTGATTAAATGTTCGATGTCCTGTGGAAAGTCTACAAAAATATCTAGTGTGCGAGACATAAAAACCTCCTTTATTGAAACTCAGTAAAAGTGATGTCATAGATATCGCCAATAATTCGGACGCTATCAATTTTTCCGCGTGTAATATTTTTCGCCCTCTGCAAACCTCGTTCAGCCTCAGCCTCTATCAACCCAGACACCCTAGCATCTATAATTATATCCCTAGCTTGTCCCCCTCGTCTAATCGAGTTGTTGATCTGATTTTTTACTGTCGCGCTTGTAGCACCGGCATCCAAACTTTTGAATTCAGTGCGTTTTCCATCTACCTCAGCATCGGGATTTCTACCTCCATCGGTTTTTTCCACCAAGGCTTTAACATTTTTTCCCTCTATTTCTAGAAATTCAGCGATCGCTCTTTCGGTTTCACCAAAAGCTCTTTCTGATTCATCAATACCGGGAATATTGCCTGAAGAATAGTTGCTCATAGATGGCTTATAGCTAAAGATATTCTCCAGATTCTTTGTTCCATTTTTTGACAATTTCATCCATTGCTGTACTGCTCTTACGCACTTGACGAGATAACTCTGTAAGCTCTCGCTGGATACCTTTGAATTTGATGCTTAGATCGCGCTTTGCAGTCATATCTATACTTTTGGTTGAAGACTCTACTTGGTCAAATTGCTCCCGCAACTTGACCAACATTTTCTGAAACTCCTCAATCCTGGCTTCAACTGATGACATGGCTTGTACCTCCAAGGGTTGTTTACAACTATTTATCTTTTGTTTGTTAGCCTACCCCAAAGTGTATCAGACACAGGAAGGTTAGGTTTTGGTCTTTTAATTTCAGGAGTATTTACAAAGTTAACACCATTTTCATTCTGGATGACAGCCCTTCCCTGACCTCTGTTTCCAGATGGAATTCTAGCAGCCATAAAATTACCTAAAAGATGCTCACTTGTTCCTTCCGAAACTCTGAAAATAACTCTCTCATCGAGTTGTTCTATTACTTGAGGGTCAATTAAGTTAATCGGTCTTTGCGTACAGTAGATTAAATGAATTCCCAGAGAGCGACCTTGAGTAGCATATTCCTGTAAATATCTTTCAGTATCTTCTCTCAGATCGCGATCTATATTCTCTATTCTAGCAGCTTCATCGACAATCACAAGAATTCGATGCTCTTCATAACCAAACTCTTTTAATTCTTTAATATCATCCACTCCTACTTCTTCATAGATTAAAATTTTCCTTCTATCAAATTCTTTGTCGTATATTTCCTTGAGAAAATCAGGATAATTATCTGGTTCTGTTTCTACATGAATATTAACTCCTGCTTTTTTTAATAAAAGGAACTGCTTTTTGGGATCGAGTACATAAACTTGTCGTTGAGGTTCGGCATAGAGAAATTGAAAAATTACCCAGAATAAAAAAATTGTCTTGCCAGAACCAGTGAGACCAGCAACTAAACGATGGGCAATCGAACTCCAATCAGAATACACGACACTCCCATCATCAGTAAGACCAACTATATACTTATCTCCTTTGATTGTGTGACCGTATTGTCTAAATATATCCTCAGCAGTTGGCTTGAACACGGGAGGTTGTTCTTGAGGAATACCCGGAACTGGAGTTTTACCAGGAATAACAATGCGGAAAAATCCGCTAATTTCTTCTAGCGTTGCATAGCGGTGTAAGGGTTTAAGGTCTTTGATCTGGGCTAGAGGACTTTTCCCAGAACTACTAAAAGATTGAGTGATGCCGGAAGGTGACGATCTTACAATTTCTCCTCTTGATGATGGTGGTAAAGCGGCGTTATTAAAATCTGCGAGATAAGAAGTAAATGGCTTCAGATAAACATCGGTAGATCCGTCACCTAATTCATTATTGTTGCTCTTAGGTTTTACGGGTTGTCTGATCGACTTATCCTCAAAGTCACCTTGCCAGCCTTTCCGTTCGATAGCCGTGCAAATCTCTACATTTTCAGTAGATTTTAAATTTTTCAAGAACTTTTGAGTATCCATATCACGACTCACGATTTCAACACAGTCTTGTTCTCCGTGAGTTTGGACTGATGTTGCACTTCTTACTAATTCCATTAAAACAGGGCGGATGTTACTTCTGGTTTGTGCTAGTGCTTTAATACTGTACTTAAATAAGTTGCTGTGCAGATAGGTAGTTTGATAGTGCTGATAAATGCTTAATGCTCTCTCAAAAAAGATATCTCTGCGATGACTTGTGACCTGTTGCAGTTGAGGTATCATCTGAGTGAGTGCTTTAGCTAACTCTGACCTATCTTCTGATTTTTGACAGACTTGCAGCGTGATTTCTAGTAAAAATTTTTCATTTAATCGATTTAGGATATCACACATATTTAACATATTGTTATTTTTGTTGGCTTCAAATAAATAAGGTACATAGTAGCCTTGCGAGTTGAATTCTTCCGGCTTCAGAGCTTCTCCAATATGGTTGACCCATCCCAAATCTTGACATTGATTTAACTCAGGCAATAGATCAAAATTGTAAAAAATGCTTAAATTTGAAATTTGAATAAAACTGATTATTTCTTCCCTGATTAGATTTAATTGTTGAGAATCATTGTACAAATAATTGAAGATAAAGTAAATTTTTAACCGTTCATGTTGAGAGTTGTTTGGGTCATAAAAGTAACGGAGAGAAAGCGTTAAGCCATTTGTGTTGCCTAAGCTGAGAAAATGCTGCAAAAGTCCGCGCTGACAGTCTGCGATTGACTGACGAACTTGATTGCCGTATGGCTCAATATACTTTTGAGAGTTGAGGTTAGGTAGTTCTGGAATCAGAAAATACAGAGGAAAAATGTGCGCCATGTATGTTTAGTATTTTTTTTTATTGAATTATTTTATTTTCTAATCCCTAAGTTTTTTGATGAATTGGTACATAAAAAATATTTCGTTTAGCGTGTATATAAACAGTAAAAGTAGGAAAAATATCCCGAAAAATATCAGTATATAAAGAATAATGCCGGATATTGAACCTGAAAAATACAAGGATTCAACATAATTTTTTTTAGGAAAAATATATTTATTACACTTCCTACAAATGCGAACGGTAGAAAAACTAAGCCCAGAGCCAAGGGTGCAAACCAACCAACATAAAAATAAAACAATATTGCTTCTATAAGAAGATTATTGTCTTTAATTTGTTCCAGAAAATCGGTAATTGTACATAATAAGTAAACTACAAGTATTATACCCAACCAAGGAAAAGGTCCAAGTATCATTGCCTGTATAAAAGGAGGTTGATTTTGAAAATCTAAAACCCTTGAATAAATATTTTGAATAATTGAATAAAATTTTTGAAGGGCAGATAAAAATAGCGGGTGATAGATCAAGAAGACTATCATGAAAGTCGCCAGGATAATAAAATCTCTAACAAATCTTATTTTCTCTCTCTTTTTTTCTTGTTTTGCTTGTTCTAAAGACTCGTCAGCCTTCCTTTTTAGCCATGATTTCTCATTGTATAAGCTTTCAATATGCTTAGACAATAAACTGTCGTACTCTTTTTGCTTGGAGGACAAAAGATTCAACACTTCGGTAGCGCCTTTATTACAGCTCAATATAGCATTCTGAAATATTTTCTCAATCTCTTTCTGATATTGCCTAGTAGAGGTTATTTCTCCCTCAATCTGTGCAATGCTAGTAAAATTATAATATTTTCGTGGTAAGCGAAACTGAAAATCTAGGGCTGTGAGTATATGAAGGGAATTCTGATCTAACTTGTCTTGATGCTGCTTAAGCAATGATACAGTTGCGTCTCTCACACTTGATTCACGGTGTTGGAGAAACTCTATAAGATTGCGGATTTTTTTATCTATATTAAAAGCATAAATTTTACCAATGCACTGAATAGCTTCAAGTTGCTCTCCTAGATGATCTTTAGTATCTAATATCAGCGAACCTCTGAGAGCTTGGATCAAAAATGGAACTGATGCTTCACCCAGTCGGACTACATTACCATACCAGTCCCTTGAAATAACGGCAGCTTTACCCCTAACCTCAGCTTTTAACCACGATCCAGCTTCGTTAATGGTTTTAGCGGCAAGCCGCCGGAGGTCAATATCAGTATTATCCAAGAAAGGTATCAGAGCTTTTGATAATCTTTCTCTTGTTTCAGAATCCTGATAGTTTCTATCTCTGAAAAGAGAGTCTGCCGAACGCAAACCAGCTTCGACAACCAACTTTTGTAAACCATAAGCCTGCGTCACCAATTCAAAACCTGCAACACCTAACCTAGTTAGAACATCGTCAACAATTTTTAGGGAATTAGCAGGAATTGATTGGAGTAACTGAAGCAAATGATTTTTCGGTGCGTACACCCAAAAATCAATAAATTCTTTATATCGGATAGGATCGCTCAATAAGTACCTATCAGTAAGACGTTTGAGATTTTCACTAATAATTTGCCTTTGAATATCCTCAGCAGACTTGAACAAGAACCTAGCTGAAACTATCTGAGGATATTTCAATTGCTGAATTGTCCAAGCTGCTGACAAACGAGTGAGTTCGCTACCTGATTGAGCCTCTTGGGACAATTTTTCAAATATTCTTTGGCTATGACACTTATAATCGTCCGGGTTAGGTAGCTGATAAATTTTATCTAAAGGTTCGTCAAGTCCGTCAATATAATCGAGATTGGCAAGTTTTGTTCTGATGGCTTGATTGCCAATATACGCAAAGCTCTGAAGCCCCATCGTCAAGCAAGATTGATCTCTGTACTTCAACAATTCTTCGAGAGCTTTTAAAGGTGCGTCCTGTCTTTTAGCTGTCTTCACAAAAAGTTCGATTCTTTCCCCATCATCGCGACAGTGGGGAAACTGGTCAAAAAAGTCTTTTCCCTTCTGGATGGGCGGGAATTTGCCACCGCCACTTCCCGGTGGTTGGATACCTAAAAAATCACTCATAACTCTCTACAACATCATAGTGTTTTGCAGCCACGCCTAAGCCTTGCAGCGCTAGAGCCCGCGTGGTTAGTGATGCTTGAGTTTCCCCGATATTGACGAAAAAAGGAACAGCGCGATCGGGATTGTTTTCGGCAAAATCGAAGAATGCTTTGATTTGTTCTCCTACATTCCGATAGCGATCGGGTAAATCGCCTCCGCCTGGGATGTTTGAAAGGTTACTCATGGGCTTAACTCAGATAGAGGGGGAAGCGCATGGAGAAATTATAACTGTTGTAGTCGAGCTTGTACCAATTTTTTGAATGTTTGCCACGAGTAATTCCTGTAGGGGCAATCCCCCCGTGGTTGCCCCGATCTTTCGGGCGGGCACGGGGGCACCGCCCCTACAGGGGGGGCAGGAGTTTATGAGAGTTACGCACAGCAAAGAAACCGGGTTTTTCACTTAGTTAAAGGCCGGGATGCCGTATTTTCGCAAAAAAACCCGGTTTCTAATCACCCGTGTTTCAGTCATAATTTAAAAATGTTGCAGCAAAGATTTCTCTTGTGCATAAACCTTTCGCAGCGACTCCAGCCCGATCGCACTTAACATCAATTTAATCACCCCCACCAAATTTCCCCACTCGAACAATTCAGAAACAGAAACAGCTTTCTGAAATCTCGCCGCATAAAAATCCACCCAAAAATCCGGCGCGTGTCTCTCTTTCTGACTCGCTATCCGGCGCTTCCAATAACCAAAATCTAAACCAGAGGGCGATTCCACTCCCAAAACAGGCGGAAAGTCGGCATAACTGACAAACCGACTCATGCCTTTAGCGTGCACGTACAGGATATGCGCCCAGCACTCGAAGCGATATATTTGTTCTACCTTGATTTTCAGCAGTCGCGCGATCGCCTCTTTCGTCACAAACCGGCTCAATCTGTGTCTGGGGGTTGATTTTGGTCGAAAGCTTGCTAACATAGTTGGTACATCCCACTTGATGGGAATTTTCAATGGTTGATACATCCCACTTGATGGGAATTTCAGATGGTTAATAAATCCCAGTTGATGGGATTTGAACTTTGATAGGCGATCGTCCTTGAGTTTTCCAGGCCTAGGGGCGATCGCTTTTTACAGTATAATTGTATGACTTATATCAATCATCTGTCAAGAGGTTATGGGTTTAATTAGATTGCGGGTTCGAGAGTTTGCTGCTGAGAAAGGCTGGACGATCAAAGAGGTTTCAGAGCGATCGGGCGTAGTCTACAGCACGCTGAGAACCTATGCCCGATCGCCCGGATTAGCAACAGTTGACGTGACAGCCTTGCACAAGTTGGCGAGGACTTTTGATGTGTTGATCGAAGATTTGTATGAGATTGTGCAGGAGTGAGCGATCACTTTTTACGATAAAATTTTATCCCAGAGTAAATCTAGTTTTCTGTCAATGGGTTTAATTAGATTGCGGGTTAAAGAATTTGCTGCTGAGAAGGGCTGGACGATCAAAGAGGTTTCTGAGCGATCAGGAGTCATTTACAGCACACTCACCACCTATTCACGTTCTCCGGGAATGGCAATGGTTGATTTTACTTGTCTGCTGAAGTTGGCACGTACTTTTGACGTGATGGTGGAAGATTTGGTTGAGGTCGTCAAAGAGTAGGCGATCGCTTTTTGGGATAAAACTATCCGATGATGGTACACCATCATTTGTCAAGTATGGGTTTAGTCAGGTTAAAAGTCAGAGAACTAGCTAGCGAGAAAGGCTGGACGCTGAAAGAAGTTTCAGAACGATCGGGAGTAATTTACAGCACCGTCAGACACTACGCCCGCTGTCCGGGAGTGTCCACCATTGACTTCATTTCCATACACAAATTGGCCCGAACCTTTGATGTGATGATTGAAGACTTGGTGGAAATTGTGCAGGAATAGTCGATCGCTTTTACAGACTAATTATCCAGTCAATAATATTACTCGACAGTTGCTAGCATCTGATTGACAGACTCACCCCGTTGTAGTGCTTCCCAATCAGATGTAACAGGTTGGTAAGAACAGTAACACACCACAATTCGCTCCTCAGTATCGGAAGCAAAAAACTGCTGAACGCGAGTAACTACCCAATCTCCATCTTTCCCGTGGGTGACTCCATTACCTGGGTCAGATAGATTTTCATAATCGCGGGTTTTCTCCCCTACTTGAGGAATTTCTGGGTTTTCTTCCCAAGTCCAATTTTCCCAAAGTATATTAGTTACACTGCCCCTCGGCATAAGCTGACGTTCTTCCCAGCCCGGATCACTCATGCTTTCGGTTTTGTAGACAATCCAGATTTTTTTTGCCATTTTTTTAAAGACGATCGCACAATCCCGTTCAATACTTCGACTATATCAGAGATGAAAGCTCGTGCATCGGTTAAAATAGAGAAGTCAGTTTGTGATTAATAAGTCTGAATGCCTACGTTACTCCGAGTCGGCCCATACCGTTTCTTCTGCTATGCGGGCGATCGGGATGAACCACCGCACGTTCACGTTGAGCGCGATCGATAAGAAGCTAAGTTTTGGCTTAGTCCAGTTCGCCTTCAAAATAATAAAGGCTTCAATCGTACAGAAATCAATGGCATTCAGAAACTTGTTGAAGAACATCAACAGCAATTATTAGCAGGTTGGAATGACTTCTTTAATGGTTGAGTTGCTAGAAATCCCCCAAGCACAAAACGTAGTTGTTACAGACGACACGCTAACAGTCGATCTATCTGATGGTCGTACTATTTCTGTTCCTTTAGCTTGGTATCCTCGGCTATTGCATAGCACACTAAACGAACGGAATAATTGGCGATTTATTGGTGGAAATGAGGGAATCCACTGGCCAGATATTGACGAAGATATTAGCATCAAAAATATTATTCTCGGTAAACCATCTGGAGAAAGTCAGAAGTCATTTCAGCGGTGGTTAGAGGAACGCGGGAAGATAGTCTACTAACAAACCTGGCTTTAATAATCCTCCTTATTTCTTAGTCCGCGCAGGCGGACTTCGTTTGACAAGAAGCGGTTTCAACCGCCGAATTATATCAAGTTTGGTTAATTGCTGATAAGAACCGGCCGGGCGGGTTTATGAGATTGTCGGTTTTAGCCAATTATTATTGGTGAACCCGCCCCTACAGGAATTATATCTATTTAACCGAACCTGATATTATCAAGGATCTAACTGTTAAAAAAAAGCGCCTGAGTTCCCCCAGACGCATACCATAAAATCAACAAATTGTCAACCCTAACCTAACCATTCAAAGCCTCAGCACCGCCGCAAACTTCCAGGATTTCCTGAGTAATTGCCGCTTGCCGCGCCTTGTTATAAGTCAGCGTCAAACTACCGATCAAATCGCTAGCATTCTCACTAGCATTATTCATCGCCGTCATCCGCGCCGCCAACTCGCTAGCAGCAGACTCTTGCAAAGCCCGCAGCAATTGGTTGTTCAAATACAAGGGCAAAAGAGCCTCCAGAATTTGCGCCGGATCTTGCTCGAAAATCATGTCTCTGGGCAAGCTTTTCGTAGGTGAAGCAACCTTCTCGCGCGATACTTGAAACTGTCCGCCTTGCGATGTCAAACGGAAGATTTCATCATCGGGAGTTTCCAAACCTTGGGGGTCGAGGGGCAGCAAAGTTTGAATTACCGGACGCGAACTAATTAGCGACACAAACTTGGTGTAAATTAGCTCAACTCTGTCCACAGTTCCTGACAGGAACAACGAAAGCAATTCGTCAGCAATTTGTGCCGCTTCCGGTGCTGTGGGAATTTGTTCTAAGTTAGCGTAAGTAGCATCAATCGGCTGTTCGCGGCGCTGGAAATACTGAGTAGCTTTGCGTCCTACCAACACGTATTTGTAGTCTAAGCCTTCAGCTTTGATTTCCTTAGCGCGATTTTCGGCGTATCGGATGATGTTGCTGTTGTAGCCGCCGCACAAACCCCGATCGCCCGAAACTACCAACAGTCCCACAGATCGCACTT
This sequence comes from Microcoleus sp. SVA1B4, assembly GCF_036700545.1. Classification (NCBI taxonomy): domain Bacteria; kingdom Bacillati; phylum Cyanobacteriota; class Cyanophyceae; order Oscillatoriales; family Microcoleaceae; genus Microcoleus; species Microcoleus sp. SVA1B4. The sequence continues at coordinate 112,878 of NZ_JAUBPB010000002.1, read as the reverse complement.
CGCGTTTTTTCAGCAGCGGCAAATCCAAATTTTCAAACTGCAAGCGTTCCGCCAAACCGTATAATACCTCTGCCAGTCGATCGGCAAAAGGTCGAGTAGCAGTCACCTGTTCTTGAGCGCGGCGCACCTTTGCAGCGGCCACCAAGCGCATTGCTTCTGTAATCTTTTTAGTGTTCTTGACCGACTTAATGCGATCGCGAATAGTTTTCAGATTTGCCATAATTTTCTCCTTTTTTCTTAGCTTTTATTCTGAGTTCTTAGTTCCCAGCCATCAATTTTTAAGCTTAGCTACGGTAGGGATACGGCATTAACCATTGGTGTTAACTTAAGACTGAAACCCTGTGTCTCGATGTTTGTCTCGAAGTCTCGATCCCCCTAAATCCCCCTTAAAAAGGGGGACTTTGAGTGCTTCTAATCTCCCCCCTTACAAAGGGGAATTTTGAACGCTCTTGTCCCCCCCTTAATAAGGGGGGCTAGGGGGGATCTGTGACTTAACTAATGACCAATGACTAATGACTGATGACTAATGACTAATTACGCAGAAACCAAGAAACTTTGCTTGTATTCAGTGATGCCTTCTTTCAGCAGCTTCTCAGCTTCATCAGTCAAAGCTTTTCCGCCTTGAACAATTTCGCCGTACTTCGGCTTGCTAGTCCGCAAATAGTCGCGCAAACCAACAGTAAACTTGCTGACTTTTTCCACAGGAATGTCATCCATATAGCCGTTAATACCGGCATAGATTACAGCCACTTGTTCGTTCATCGGCAGAGGCGAACTTTGGGGCTGTTTCAACAGTTCCCGCAAGCGCTGACCGCGCGACAATTGATTCTGAGTAGCTTTATCCAAGTCAGAAGCAAACTGAGAAAATGCTGCCAGTTCTTCAAACTGTGCCAATTCCAATTTCACCTTACCGGCTACTTTTTTCATCGCCTTAGTTTGAGCCGCCGAACCTACCCGCGATACCGAAATACCGGGGTTTACTGCAGGACGCAAACCAGCGTTAAACAAGTCAGAAGAAAGGAAGATTTGACCGTCGGTAATCGAAATTACGTTCGTCGGAATGTAAGCAGAAACGTCACCTGCTTGGGTTTCGATAATTGGCAAAGCAGTCATGCTGCCTTCGCCCAAATCGTCGCTCAATTTAGCAGCGCGTTCTAGCAAGCGAGAGTGCAGGTAAAACACGTCTCCGGGATAAGCTTCGCGACCGGGAGGACGGCGCAGCAACAGAGACATTTGGCGGTAAGCTTGTGCTTGTTTGGAAAGGTCATCGTAAATGACCAAAGTGTGCTTGCCTTTGTACATGAAATACTCGGCTAAGCTAGCACCTGTGTAGGGAGCCAAGTATTGCAGGGTTGCGGGGTCACTAGCGTTGGCTGCTACTACGATCGTGTAGTCCATCGCGCCCTTTTCTTGCAGGACGTTGACGATGTTAGCTACTGTAGAAGCTTTTTGACCGATCGCCACGTAAACGCAGATCACGTTTTCCGATTTTTGGTTGATGATTGTGTCGATCGCGATCGCAGTTTTACCGGTTTGTCTGTCACCGATAATCAGTTCCCGCTGTCCTCTTCCCACAGGAATCATCGCATCAATAGCGGTAATTCCTGTTTGCATCGGTTCGTAAACAGAACGGCGAGAAACAATCCCCGGTGCCGGAGATTCAATCAAGCGAGATTCAGTAGTTTTAATTTCTCCTTTGCCGTCAATCGGACGGGCCAAAGCATCAACTACCCGTCCCAACATTGCTTCACCCACGGGGACTTCAGCAATTCTGCCAGTAGCAGTAACTGCCGAACCTTCTTGAATGCCGAGGCCTTGGCCCATCAACACTGCACCCACGTTATCTTGTTCGAGGTTCAGTGCAATGCCCACGGTGCCGTCGGCAAATTCTAGCAATTCCCCAGACATGGCTTTATCCAAGCCATAAATCCGAGCAATGCCGTCGCCTACTTGCAGAACAGTACCGACGTTAGAGACTTTTACATCTTGGTCGTACTGTTCAATTTGCTGGCGAATAATGCTGCTAATTTCGTCAGGTCTGATTGCTGCCATGTCAGTTGTTTGTTGTCAGTTGTTTGTTGTCAGTTGTCAGTTGTCAGTTATCAGTTGTTCAAAACTACCAACCGTTAACTGCTAATTAAATTAGCTAATAGTCATCAGCTATTAACTATCAGGAATTCAAGCGAATTCCCAGACGGCGCAATTGTCCCCGCAGGCTGGCATCAATTACTTGAGAGCCTACTTTGATTACCACACCGCCGATTAAATCTGCGTCTATTTTGGTTTCAATTTCTACGCTTCTAGCGCTGGTCATCGCCTGCACTTTCTCGCGCACAGTCTGCTGTTGAGCGTCTGAAAGCGGGACTGCCGATGTAACTTCAGCCAATACTGTTTGGTTTAGTTCTCGGAGCCTTGCCAAGTATTGTTTGCCAATCCCTTCTAAAAAAAGAATTCTTCCTTTGTCTACTAATAGCTTCAGAAAGCTGTGCATCAAGGGGCTCATTTCTTCACCCGCTATTTGCTGAATCACGGCTTTTTTAGCATCCGGTTTTATCAGCGGATTGGCTAAAAATTGACGCAAATCTTCCGAACCTTCTAGCAGGCTCAGTAAGGAACGAATATCTTCGCCGAACTTCTCTGAAAGATTGTTCGACTGAGCCAGTGACATCAAGGCAGATGCGTAAGGCTGTAAGACTTCTGTGCTGACTGTACTCACGTTTTAGCCTCCCAGTAACGCAATGCTGCGATCGATTAATTGGTGTTGAGCGCTGTCGTCTAAGCTAGTTTTTAGCTGGCTTTCCACCTTTGCTAATGCCAGAGATACAACCGCCGATCGCAGTTGGGCGATCGCTCTTTCCCGCTCCGCTTCCAACTCTTGACCTGCTGTTGCTCTCATTCGTTCAACGTCTTGCGCTGCCTGAGCTAGAATTGCTTCTTTTGCTTTCTGGGCAGTTTCTTCAGCAGCGGCACGAATTCGTTCCGCTTCTGCTTGCGCTTGAGTCAATTTTTGCTGTTGCTCTGCTAGAGCTGCTGCTGCATCTTTTTGGCGTTTTTCTGCTTCTTGAATCGCCTCTTGGATGGCCGAACGCCTCTCTGTCAGGATTTTACCTACAAATCCGCGCCCGAAATAAAACAGCACTGCAATAATAATGACCAGGTTAATCAGGTTGGTTTCTAAAATATCGAAATTTAAACCGAAACCACCTTCGCCGCTAGCTTCTGTGGCTAGCAATAAAACAGTCCCCATGATACTCTTCCATAATTGCGCGTGCAGATTGGGTGAAGCGATTTTAGATTTGAGATTCCATCAAAAATCTAAAACTCTTCTGTCTCGCTATTTGGCCAGCGACTGCCCTAATAGCTTTTCGAGAATTTGGCCGCTGAGCGCGTCTACTTGTTGTTCTAGTGAGCGCATTGCTTCTTGCTTTTGCTGCTCTATTTCTTGCCCAGCCTTTTCTCGCGCGACTTGAGCTTCTTGTTGAGCCTCAGCTACTTTTGCTGCCCCAATTTTTTGGGCATCAGCTTGAGCAGCAGCAATTACTGATTGAGACTGTTTGCGAGTTTCTCCCAGTTTTTGCTCGTACTGCTGCGCTAGTTGCTGAGCTTTTGCCAAGCGTTCTTTGGCGGAGACTTGAGTGTTGCGAATGTAATCGGCGCGATCGTCAATTGACTTGCTGAGCGGCTTGTAAAAAATTACATTCAAGACTGCGACTAGAATTAAAAACTGCACCGCCATCAGAGGCAGCGTAGCATCTATATCAAACAGTCCCCCTTCCTTAGCCGCTTCTTCAACTGCTAGTAATACTGTCCAGTGCATCATGATTTTTTGACGGCTTCCATCTAATTCGCTTAATCGATTTTAGATTTGAGATTTTGGATTAGAATCGCCAAAACCTCAAATCTAAAATTTCAAATTATTATGCGAAGGGGTTGGCAAACAGCAGCACTAGGGCTACGACCAAACCGTAAATTGTGAGCGCTTCCATGAACGCCAAACTCAACAGCAAGGTGCCGCGAATTTTACCTTCTGCTTCCGGCTGACGGGCAATCCCTTCTACAGCCTGACCTGCTGCATTACCTTGACCGATGCCAGGGCCGATTGCGGCTAAACCTACTGCCAAAGCGGCGGCAATTACGGAAGCGGCAGCAACTGTTGAGTCCATGATGATTTTCCTTATCTAAAGTACAAAATTGAGAGTAGAAAGTCTAGAGAATTGTCCGATGTGACGGGAGGAAGTTTGAGATCAGAAATTTTCTTTTTCCTCCTTCATTCTTCGCCGTTTATCGTTAGTTAATCGTGGTGTTCTTCGCCGTGACCGCCTTCTAGAGCTTCACCTATGTAGGCTGCGGCTAAGGTTGCAAAAATCAAAGCTTGAATTGCACTGGTAAATAGTCCCAGAACCATCACTGGCAGAGGAACAAATAAAGGCACTAGCAACACTAGCACTCCGACCACCAATTCGTCCGCAAGAATGTTGCCAAACAAACGGAAACTCAGGGACAGAGGCTTAGTGAAATCTTCTATGATTTTGAACGGCAACATGAAAGGCACCGGTTCAACATAGTGGGCGAAATACCCCAAGCCGCTTTTGCTGAGACCTGCATAAAAATATGCTAGAGAAGTCAGCAGTGCAAATGCTACCGTGGTGTTGATGTCAGCGGTAGGAGCTCCCAATTCACCTGATGGCAGCTTAATCAGCTTCCAAGGAATTAGAGCGCCAGACCAGTTTGACACAAAGATGAACAGAAATAATGTACCAATAAACGGTACCCAAGGGCGATATTCTTTTTCCCCAATTTGGTTTTTAGCCAAGTCCCGAATAAATTCCAGCGCATACTCCATAAAATTTTGCATTCCGCTGGGAATTCGCTGGATTTTGCTGGTTCCTAAAATCGAAACTACGACTAAAACGGCAATTACAAACCACGAGGTTAGAAAAACCTGCCCGTGCACTTTCAGATTGCCGAGTTGCCAGTACAACTGCTGGCCAACTTCCAATTTGGCGAGGGGGAAACGATTAAAGGTGTTTAGAACGTCAAGCATTGCCATTCAACGGGCTTCCCCATACAAATCGATGAGTTGAGTTTTGCTCGAATTGCCTGACTTACCTGTAGTCTAGTGCTAATGCACTTCGGATCACGTAAACCATCAGCGCAGCTTTGTAAGTCAGAAATCCCAAAAATATCGGTAAAATCTGTAGCTGATTCCACTGTGTTCCTACTATCATCACCGCGAAAAACAAACCGAGCCTTGTCTTGCTGATGCGTTGATTTTGGCTGCCGATTCGTTCAACGTCTCTAGCCAACATCTTTAAGTAAACCACACCTGTGCTCGCCCCAAGCAAATAATTCAGGGCAATGTTGAGGGAGTAAAAAATCCAAACGGAGATAAAAATAATCGCCGTAAAAGCAAGGGTGTACGCCAACAACTCTTGTTGGAGGCGATAAAAGTCTTGCATGGGATTGCTTGTCTCGGACGAGACTGTCGAGACTGTCGAGACAGTGCCAGCTTGAGGAATATCCTCGGTTGCTGGTGTGGGTTCGGTGGGTGTGTTTTGCGTGTTCACGAAGCTCAGAAACTAATGCAGGTAGCAGGCGAGTGCTTTGCAAACTCAGAAAAATAATACCACGCTGCGGTAACAATACTTAAAATTAAATTAATCATACTTGTCGGAATTTGGTGTCGGGCGCTTCGGAAACCTCAAGCCGTTAAATGTCCGATCGACCTCACGCTACCTTTCCCACCGCCAGGCCCACTTTTTTATACTTTGTTCTCACTTGTCTCACTAAGTAAGTCTCACTAAGTGAGATATGGACAGAGGACGATCGCCCGAATCGATGAGGTAACTCTCCCTTGTCTGCCTCTGCGCCCTCAAAGTCAATTAAAACTTGATCTCATTCAATAACCTTAAACTCTTGAAGCGCCGGAATGAAATTTTTATTCTCGTGGCTCGATCGACTAAGCTTAATCAAAGCAAATCGCTGTAGAGGCTGCAAACTCGCCCACTGTGCCAAAGAAATTGTCACGCCGAACTCTTGCGCTTTTGCAGAAACAGACTCCGGTACAGTTGCAGCATCCATCCAGGGGGGATTTTCATCAACAGCCAAATCAGTTCCCGGTTTGCCTGTCTGTTGAATTAATACTTGGTTTAGCTGTTCTCGGTAATCTTGAATTTCTGCACTTGTCGAGCAAGGTTTATCTACAAGAGTTTGACGTTCTGCTTGAGTAAAGTGATTCCAATCCTGCAACTTCAATTTAATGCCGCAAGTATCTAATTTGAGACGTACTTGCATCGGAATGCAGCGCAGGGCTTCTACAAAGTCAGCTTCAAATTCAAAGAACATAGATATACAAATTTGTGAATGAGATTTTTTTTATTAACCGCAGAGGCCACAGAGGGCGCAGAGTAAGAGAGGATGGGGAAGGTGAAAAGAATTTGATGCAGGTTTATTGCTCTTTATCAATAATTGCAGAAAATCGAGTCAGCATTTATAATTAAATAATATTACAAACTATTGACATGGATACCGTAGACTACCTTCGGATTAGCTTGATAGACCGCTGCAACTTCCGCTGTCTCTACTGTATGCCAGAAGGTAGCGAGTTGGACTATGTATTGCAGCAGCAGTTGTTAACTCACTCGGAATTGCTAACTCTGCTGCGCGAAGTTTTTATACCCGTGGGATTTACCAAGTTTCGCTTGACAGGTGGGGAACCGCTGCTGCGGCCTGGGGTGGTGGATTTGGTAAGGTCGATCGCCTCGATGCCGGAAACGCGAGATTTGTCAATGACAACTAATGGCTTTTTGCTGGCGGGAATGGCGGAAAATCTCTACAATGCTGGTTTGCGCCGGATTAATATTAGTTTGGATTCCTTGGAACCAGAGACTTTTGATAAAATAATTGGTAGTCGGGGACGATCGCGATGGACGCAGGTTTGGGAGGGAATTCAAGCGGCTTATCAAGCTGGATTTGACCCGCTGAAACTGAATGTTGTGGTAATTCCCGGTGTGAATGACGGCGAAATATTGGATTTAGCGGCGTTAACAATTAACCGGAATTGGCACGTTCGATTTATTGAGTTTATGCCGATCGGCAATGGGGATTTATTTGGCGATAAGGGTTGGGTAGCCTCAGCCGAATTGCGGCAACAAATTAGCGACAAATACGGGTTAGCGGAGTCGGGTGTTCGCGGAAATGGGCCGGCGGATGTGTTTCAAATTCCGGGGGCGAAGGGCACTTTAGGATTTATCAGCCAAATGTCCGAGTGTTTTTGCGATCGCTGCAACCGGATGCGTTTGTCTGCTGACGGGTGGCTGCGGCCTTGTCTGCTGAACGAAACCGGGCAAATTGACTTGAAAACTGCTTTGCGGAATGGGGTGTCTACGGTTGAATTGCGCGATCGAGTGCGGCACATATTAGAGATGAAACCGGAGATTAATTTCAAGCAGCGGGATTCGGGAACTACTCAAGGAAATTACAGCCGCACCATGTCTCAAATCGGTGGCTAATTATCTTTAGTGCGATCGGTCATTTATATACTTATTCGTAGGTTGGGTTGAGCGAAGCAAAACCTAACTCTCTCTGAAAGTAACAACTTGGGTTTCGTTCCTCAACTCAACCTACAACTACTATAGCAATCCTTGCAGGAGTCGTAAAAAATAACTACTCATTTAGGATGGCTATATGCTTGCACAGTAAGCATTATAAATAACTCATTTAGCCGATATTCTTTGTTGAAGTACGGCTAATTCTATGCCTTTGGGGACTTGGAAATCACTCTGAGGGTAGAGCCTGGTTAATACCTTAACGAGTTACATTGGATACAAATGAAGGAAAAACCAAAAGTTCTCTAAACTCCCTAAGCTAAAAGCTGTTAAGCATTTAAACTCATGAGCCAAACACCCCTGAATCTTGACAGTAAATCGAAATAAGTGATTTAAATGCTCAACAGCTTAGCTCAAGTTTTCCAACCAGAGCATCTCCTACAGACAAATACTTTTTGAATAGTTGTGGCGAAGATAATTATGAAACCTAACGAAGAAAATAGCTCTAGCCGTGAAATTCATCAAGAAGTTCACACTGATGCAACTAACGGTCACGTCAGTACAACGCGAACCACTACAAGTGTTCCGAGTACAACGGGGAAGGCTTCTAAAGAAGCAGCTCATCACCAAGGTTATGTACAGGGTCAAATGGCGGAAAATCACCGCCAAGTTGGAGTCCAAGAAGTCCGCGATAATGAGAATGCTGGTCGCGGGTTACTGTTAGGAATTCTTCTTGCTTCTTTGGCAGGCTTAGTTCTGGGCAGTGTATATTACTTCAATCGGAGTGAGGAGGCTCCTACTCCTGCTTCTGCTCCTGTGATTGTTGTACCGAAAGCGAATCAACCTTCAGCAACACCTGCTCCGACTCGGACTATAGAGAGAGAAAAAACGATCATTGAAAGGGTTGTTCCGGTTCAACCAAGTCCAGCTCAAAACGCTACGCCTGATCCTCAACCAAGTCCAGCTCAACAGGCAAGTCCGGCTCCTCAAGCAAGTCCGGCTCCCAATATCAATATTACAATTCCAAATTCACAGCAGCAAGATGCACCCGCTCAGGAAGCAGCGCCGTCTCCATCTTCGCCGTCAAATAATACCAATACTACGGTTCCGACTCCGCAGAATGAGCCAGATTCCACTCCAACAACTCCAGCACCTGAGAGTTCAGCTACTCCATCTCCCACTCAAAATGATGGTGCTTCTGGAGCAGGTACCAGCGGCGAAACTAATACCGAAAGCCGGAGCGATTCTAATCCGACAGATACGGCTGTACCTGATAGCAACTCCGGCGCAGAGGGTGCGACTGGTTCACCACAATAAAAGTTTGATGTCGAATTAGTCCGCCAGGGGTTCAAACCCCAGACTCATAGCTAAAGTCCTTTAAAGCTGATATCTGGCACCATTCTCAAGAACAGGCAAGATGCCTGTTCCACAAAATATAAATTTTCTTGTGGAACAGGCCGAAAAGCCTGTTCATAAAAGGCTTATTGAGAATGGTGCAACATATTAGTTAAAGAGGACTTTTTTTAGGGTTTAAAGTGAAATCTTGCACCATTATCAATAAGCCTGCTATAGGCGGGATATCCTGCCCAACCCCTACTCCCCACAAGAAAATGCACTTGTTGTGGAACAGGCTCGAAAGCCTGTTAAGCGAGAATAATGCAACATCTCAGACTAACCGCACATTGTGGCTGAACTCAAGAAACCAGGTTTCTGCGATGGAAAACGTTTTAAGATTTTGCCAAGCTATCCTAAGAAACTGTTTGGTGAACTAATTTAACTTTCCCTAAAGCCGTCTTTCTGCTGTCAAATAGTTTCATCACCCCGGAGGAGATGGTCTCGATGACATCGGGAGAACAGTAAGAGAGAAACTCTTCCGAGGAAATATGACCGGCAAAAAACTCTTGAGCTTTCTTCAAAAAGTTTTCAGTTTCAGCAAAACCGATAGATTTGATAATAAACGTAGCTACGGGAGAGTTTTTAATATCATAGGGAGATTCTTGATTTCGTCCTATTGCTAACAAATTTAAAACCTCTTTTTCCAACTGAGTTTCTAATGGGTAGGCAATCTGTTTGTTGGGCAAGTAATCCTCCAAAACTGAGGTCTTAAATCCGGGTGCGCGCAATTCTCCCATCATAGTAGAAAGCGGAATATCGCGCCCCAAGCGGTAGGAAAGAGCTTCTAAAATGGCGATGGTAATTAGCTTGATACCCAGATAAAGTTTAGCAACTTCGATATTTTTGCGAGTTCGGGCAATCAGGTTAGCGTAGGTTGCATCGTCCGGCTCTTGCATAAACTGCTGGAAAACCAGCTCGGGTTTGAGGAAGTTCAAAAATCCTTCCATTTTTTGCAGAGACCTGCGATATCCGGCAACAGTATAGGAATTAACATTGGTCAATTCGTGGTTGGTTTCTGGCATCAAATTCCAGGTATTGTCTAAGAAATTAGAGGAATTTGGAGATGCAAAATTCTCGACATCTCTATTTGCTAACCTGACTGCACGCTTGACAATTTCTAAGGTTTGGGCATCGCTCCATCCCAAGTTAAAATCGCGATTTGCACTTGCTAAACGCTGGTACAAAAGTTCGATCGCGCTCAAACCACTGGGCGAAACGGGACGAAAAGGGATAGTAGCTTCGATGCAAGCTGTGATCTCAGCGATCGTACTAGCTGGCAAAAAAGGCTCCAAAGATTTGGCAGCAATAACGGCACTCAAAAATTCGTTTTGACCGGCAAACGGAGAGAGAGTCTTGCCGGGAATAAACCCAAATACTGAGGCCACTAGGTGATACATGGCATCGTCGGGCAGTTCGGTTTCATCTCTAATAACTAACTGCGATCGCACCTCTTTGACAAAAGGACAAAGGGCGCTGCTAATATTGAAACTAACGCCCTGATCGACTTGCACGTACACGAGGTCGTGAAACAGTGCAGCCAGCACCTCGATCGGATCGACTGACCCCCCGACCTCAAAAATGTGTTCCGACGTGTGAAAGTAGCGCCAAGGCCCTCTCATCGTTTGAATAATTAGCTCAGCTATCTGCTCCAGCTTTGGAATGTCTACTCGACCTCCCAATTGCTCGATCGAGCTTACCAAGCAATCCAAGCACCGTTTTTGTTCTGCCAAAAGCTCCATTTACACACCTCCAGTGCATTCCCTGATTGTCTTGCGCTTGATTGCATGGTATCAAAACGCGCTGCGATCGTGCCATAATTCGTCACTCAAAAATTTCAAATTTTAGGGTGAAACAGAGAGAGGGGGCGAGGGAAAGAGAAAGAAGGAGGAAGAGCGAGGGAGAAGGAGGGAGAGGGAGAGCGAGAAATTAAATATTAAAAATTCGGCCGTTGTGGAGATTCGGGCAACTTGGGCGATCGGTATCATAAATTACAGTAAAAATGACAAAAAGGGGGTATAAACTTGATGAATTTTTGATGAAATTATGAGGGGTTTTTGACAAAAGCTGTGGGTGGGTGGCATTGACACCAGCTTCAAGCTGCGGTGGTCTAAATACTGCGTGTGGCCTCAGAATAAGAGTCCTAGACGTGCTGATAAACCTCTTGATATTTGCGCTGATACACTTCAGTTGATTAGCTTTCGGGCAGTTGGTCTAAAGCTTCCTCGCTCGCCACTTTAACTGCTGCCTTGGTTTGCTGTGACCTCCCCCAATCTAACACTAACAGAACTTACGCAACTGTCAATCGATTTTAGATTTTAGATTTTAGATTTTAGATTGAAGCATTGACTTGCGCGAGATAAATTCGGGGGCTTGCTTATCGGATACACGTTTTTGATTTCTCCACGGATGAATCACGTGGCGGGTATCCTGGATGCTTTCGGTCACAAGTGATACTGGCACCATGCAGCACAAAATCAGACAATAAACATGGGAACATCGGGGCGTTTCAGTGGCTCAATTAAATAATGGGACAACATCAATCGAGCTTCAATACCCCCTTAATCCCTTCGTCCCCCTCTGCTGCGACTTCGTATGTTTAGAAGCAATTTAAATCGCCGAATCAACTGTTAAATACCCAACTTTTTTAAGAAGTCGGGGATCGGGGGATTGTGTCTTTTGAGCCGCTGCTGACAAGCGAATTTCAAAGGTGGTACCCGCCACGTGATTTATCCGTGGAATCAATCCCAAATCGAAAATCGAAAATCCTCAAGAAAGAGCATTTATCCGTGGGGTCGCCTCTAAAATCTAAAATCTAAAATCTAAAATCGATTGACTTACTGCATTCGATCGATCGTCCGATACTGCACCGCCTCCGCCACATGATTCGTTTTCAAGCTTTCATCCCCCGACAAATCAGCAATAGTTCTAGCAACCTTCAAAATGCGATCGCTAGCCCTCGCCGACAGCCCCAACTTCCGAATCGCCATCTCCAATAAATTCCGAGAAGCATCATCCAACTGACACCATGTGTTAATGTGACTGCTTTGCATTTCCGCATTGCAGCGCAAACTAGATTCCGACTGAAAACGGCGAGTTGCGAGCTCTCGCGCCCGCTGCACCCTCACCCGCACCGGTTCCGACTCTTCCCCCGTCGGCTGTCGCGTAATTTCTTCCGGTTTCAAACGATTAACGGCCACTTGCAAATCAATCCGATCCATCAAAGGCCCGGAAAGTTTTGCCCAATATTGCTCCCTCTTTTGCGGCGAACAAGTACACTGTTGAATCGAGTCGCCGTAATAACCGCAAGCGCAAGGATTCGTACTCGCAACTAAAGTGAATTGAGCCGGAAACATCACCGATTGTCTAGTTCTAGAAATGGTCACATAACCATCTTCCAGCGGTTGCCGCAAAAACTCCAAAACATCTCTTTTAAACTCAGTTAATTCATCCAGAAAAAGTATGCCGCGATGTGCTAAAGAAATTTCACCCGGACGCGGAAAACTGCCGCCACCGACAAGAGAAGGGCCAGATGCCGAATGGTGAGGACTGCGAAAAGGTCGATCGCCCACCAAGCTTCCCTTATCCTTCAATAACCCAGCCACCGAATGAATTTGAGTCACATCCAAAGCTTCATCAAAAGTCAGCGGCGGCAAAATACCCGGCAAACGCCTCGCCAACATCGTCTTACCGCTCCCTGGCGGCCCCACAAAAATTAAATTGTGTCCCCCCGCAGCCGCAATTTCCAAAGCCCGCCGCGCGTGAATTTGCCCCTTTACATCCTTTAAATCTAGACCCGAAAACCGCGTTTTTGCTAACTCTTCTCGACCGTTTACTTCTACAGGCGAATAAACTTCAGGATTGTTCAAAAAATCAGTAACTGCAAAAATATTTTCAAAACCATAAACAGATATTCCGTGCACCAAAGCCGCTTCCTGCGCGTTACCAGCCGGTACAACCAATCCTGAAATACCCATTTTTTTAGCAGCAGCGGCGATCGGCAAAACCCCAGCCACAGGCCGCAAACTCCCATCTAAAGAAAGTTCCCCTAAAAACAAATAATCTCCCAAAAGTTCAGCGCTGACTTGTTCGGATGCTGCCAAAATCCCAATGGCGATCGGCAAATCAAAACTCGGCCCCTCCTTCCGCAAATCCGCCGGAGTCAAATTAATCACAATACTCCGCATCGGAAAAGCATATCCCGAATTTTTCAGCGTAGCCTTAACCCTTTCTTTAGCTTCTTGCACCGCAGAATCGGGCAACCCCACAACCACAATTTTCGGTAGCCCCCCTGACACATCAGCCTCAACACCCACCTTTACCGCGTCAATTCCAACGATCGATGCACTCCAAACCCTAGCAAGCATTTTTCTTTATCCTTAATTTGCCTGTCCTTGATTCATGATCTATTATGATTAACAATGACTAATGAATATCGGGAGAGGCAAGAAAAACTTTTCCTTGCCTCTTCTTTTTCTCCTCTTCCTTCTCTCCTGCTGGGTCTTCCCTCGAACCTCTTCCCAACATCCGTTACATCCGTTACATCCGTTACAGAATCCGTTGCCGAACTTCCCTCGTTAACACCCATGACAACTCAAGAAACGCTTTTCAGCAAAATCATCCGCAAAGAGATTCCCGCAGACATCGTTTATGAAGACGACTTGGCCCTCGCGTTCCGAGATATCCATCCGCAAGCACCCGTCCACATCCTCGTCATTCCCAAACAGCCTATTGCCAAATTAGCCGATGCCGAGTCAGAAGATCATGCTCTCATGGGACACTTGCTGCTGACTGTCAAACGGGTAGCAGAACAACTCGGACTTAGCAACGGCTATCGCGTCGTCATTAATAGCGGCAGCGACGGCGGCCAAACTGTAGACCACCTGCACCTTCACATTCTCGGCGGTCGCCAGATGAAGTGGCCCCCAGGCTAAAGCCTAATTTTGACGCAGAACTTGCGGACTTGTCCTCAGAAACCCGGTTGATGTCTATTGCCAAGCGCCTCAGAAACCGGGTTTCTTTTTTCGTCAATAAACCCGGTTGATTGGAGATTATTGAGAATAGACTTGAATTGCAAAAATAATTAGGACGGGCTAGAAGCCCATCCCACAAATTTTTTTTCTTGTGGGATGGGCTTCTAGCCCGTCCTAAAATTTAATTAAAAGAACTGTTGCAATCTTGTCTAATGCAGCCCGATCGCACTAAAAACCAGATTTTCAGTATTCTCCCGATACAAATTTACCCTCGCAGAATCCACCGATGATATGTAAATAAATATTAAAAATCATCTCTTCACGACCTAATTAACAGATATTTAAAGAGAAAGAAAATCGACCTGAACAAAAATAATTAGATCGAACTGCTGAACCAAGCTACAGACAAGAGATTCAGTTCTTCAGGTCGCTATATTTAACCTGTTATGTGGGTAATATTGCTTTGTAAAAAACTACAAATATTTACCAAGAATCCAATTTTTGTAAATGTTTGTAAAATATTTAAATTGTCAGCAAAAATCCCTTGGCAAACTTTAGTGAATGGTGTTACTAATATAAGCGTGGGACATCCCCACAATGAACCTTGAAAATTCAATTAAGCCATCATAAACCAAATGACAACAACCGTACAGCGTCGCGAAAGCGGCAACGTTTGGGAACGCTTTTGTGAATGGGTCACAAGCACTGAAAACCGCATTTATGTGGGTTGGTTCGGCGTCTTGATGATTCCTACCTTGCTGAGTGCCACCATCTGCTACATCATCGCCTTCATCGCTGCTCCTCCTGTGGACATCGACGGCATCCGCGAACCAGTAGCAGGTTCCTTGATGTACGGCAACAACATCATTACTGGTGCTGTTGTTCCTTCATCGAATGCTATAGGCTTGCACTTCTATCCCATCTGGGAAGCAGCTTCCTTAGACGAATGGTTGTACAACGGCGGCCCCTACCAATTGGTAGTATTTCACTTCCTGATTGGCATTTTCTGCTACATGGGTCGTGAATGGGAATTGTCCTACCGTTTAGGTATGCGTCCTTGGATATGCGTCGCTTACTCTGCACCTGTTGCAGCAGCAACCGCAGTATTCTTGATTTACCCGATCGGACAAGGCAGCTTTTCTGACGGTATGCCCTTGGGTATCTCCGGTACATTCAACTTCATGATCGTGTTCCAAGCCGAGCACAACATCCTGATGCACCCCTTCCATATGCTGGGAGTTGCTGGTGTCTTCGGCGGTGCTCTGTTCTCCGCCATGCACGGTTCTCTTGTTACCTCTAGCTTGGTTCGCGAAACAACCGAAACTGAATCTTTGAACTACGGTTACAAATTCGGTCAAGAAGAAGAAACCTACAACATCGTTGCAGCCCACGGCTACTTCGGTCGGTTAATCTTCCAATACGCCAGCTTTAACAACAGCCGTTCTCTGCACTTCTTGTTAGGTGCATGGCCAGTTGTCGGCATCTGGTTTACCGCTTTGGGTATTTCCACGATGGCGTTTAACCTCAACGGTTTCAACTTCAACCAATCGATTATCGACTCGCAAGGTCGCGTGATCAATACTTGGGCTGATGTCATCAACCGCGCTAACCTGGGTATGGAAGTAATGCACGAGCGCAACGCTCACAACTTCCCCCTCGACTTGGCCGCCGGTGAAGTCACCCCAGTAGCAATGGTTGCTCCTTCCATCAACGGCTAAATTTAGCTTTTGATTCACAAAAAGCGCTCCTAGAAATAGGGGCGCTTTTTGTTTTGGCAAGTAGAATTTGAGAGCTTTTTTTCTGTTAAATTCGTTAAATCCGTTAAATCCCATAAACTGCGCCTTGCCGAACTTCCCGATCGATCTGATATATTGATTAAGAATTATTATTTTTGGCAATCATCAAAGTGGCGATATTTAACAGGCACAAATTTGAAAAACTCGTGGTTCATAAATCCAAAACATTAGCCTGGGCGATCGCACTTTTCAGCGGCATTTTGATGGCATTGACAACCGCACCAGTAAATGCTTGGCTATTAGCTTGGGTAGCATTAGCTCCCCTGTGGATTTTGGTTGTCAGTTATCAAAAGCCAAAAATAGAAGAACAAAAACAAAAATTCTTCCTTCTTCCTTCTTCCTTCTTCCTTCTTCCTTCACTGTGGGGAATTGGCTATCACGGATTAGCTTTATCTTGGATTATGGGAATTCACCCGATGACTTGGTTGGGAGTTCCTTGGTGGCCGAGTCTGGCGATCGCACTTTTTTGCTGGGCATTCATCACCCTCTGGGGAGCAGCCTTAGTCGCCGTTTGGGCGTGGCTATTTGTAATTCTCAACTCCCTAACTTTACCCCGAAAAAATCAAAATCTTATTCTTAACTCCCCCCCTTTACAAGGGGGGGCTGGGGGGGGTAGCTCCGATCTTATTCTTAACTCCCCCCCTTTACAAGGGGGGGCTGGGGGGGGTAGCTCCGATCTTATTCTTCTTAACTCCCCCCCTTTACAAGGGGGGGCTGGGGGGGGTAGCTCTAAATTTTCAGCATTAACTCGCGTTTTAATTGGCACAGCTTTGTGGTGTGCCTTAGAAAGTATTTGGAGTACAGGTTCGCTGTGGTGGACATCACTATCTTACACGCAAAGCCCCCACAATTTAGCAATATTGCACCTCGGTCAACTCTCCGGGCCCAGCGCAGTAACAGCCGCTATTGTAGCAGTAAATGGCTTAATCGCAGAAGCTTTTATTGAAGGAAGAAGGAACAAGGAACAAGGAACAAGGAAGAATTGGATTGCTTATATTTTGCCTGCGAGTTTGTGTTTAATTTTGCATATTGCAGGCTGGAGTTTGTACAATCGCCCTTTGTATCAAGAGGCGGGAACCTCATTAAAAATTGGCATTATTCAAGGCAATATTCCTAACGAGATTAAGTTTGACTCAGCGGGTTGGGGGCGCGCTTTGGAAGGTTACACCACTGGGTACAAACAGTTAGCAGACAGGAAAGTCGATGCTGTGTTAATTCCAGAGACAGCTTTGCCTTTTATCTGGACAAACGAGTATCAACGTTCTACTCTTTCTTTTTACCAAGCTATTCTCGAACGCGGCGTTGTGGCTTGGGTGGGAGGCTTCGGCCAGCAAGACAATAGTATCACTAACAGCTTATTGGCGATCGATCGCACTGGAGAAATTGTCGGTCGCTACGATAAACTAAAGCTAGTGCCTTTAGGCGAATATATCCCTTTTTACGAAATCTTAGGCGGGATTATTAATCGACTTTCGCCCTTAGATGCTCATTTAGTACCCGGCAATTCTCAACAATTGTTTGATACGCCGTTTGGCCGCGCCATTGTCGGAATTTGTTACGATTCGGCCTTTGCGGAAATTTTCCGATATCAGGCGGCGAATGGAGGCGAATTTATGCTCACAGCTTCCAACAATGCCCACTACAAACCGCCCATGTTGGATCAACATCATGCTCTAGATGTGATGCGGGCCATTGAGACGGATAGATGGGCAGTTATCGCAACTAATACGGGTTACTCTGCTTTTGTAAATCCTCGCGGCGAGACGGTTTGGAAGTCTGGGATTAATACCTATGAAGTCCGAGATGCTACTATTTATCGGCGGCAAACTCGGACTTTTTACGTGCGGTGGGGAGATTGGCTGACACCTGTATTGTTAGTATTAGCGGGGTTAATGCGGTTGATTGTTAAAAAAAATTAATCCGAAGCTTTTAGATTTTAGATTTTATGTACCAATCTAAAATCTAAAATCTAAAATCTAAAATCGAATGACTCTACTTATCTTTCACGTGTTCGTGAACGCTAGGAGATAAAGAAATTAAATCGTCGATATTGCGCTGCATGGCAGCACAAATATTGTCCAAAGGCAAATCATTGTCATCGTGCCCGAAGGGATTTTCTATTTCAATGCCGATTTCTTCGATGCCGAACAAAGTAAAACTAATTAAAGCCACAACTAAGCCGGTTCCCCAACCCAAATCTTTCACCATTTGAAAGGGGAGGGCTAAACAGTAAAGCAACAATAGTTGTTTCAGGTGAATCGCGTAAGCCAAAGGGATAGGCGTCTTCAAAATCCGCTCGCAGCCACCTAATACATCAATCATAGAGTTGAGCAACTCATTCATACCAGTTAACTGATAAACATCGAGGCAATTGCGCTCGTACTGCTCGTGCAAGTAATCCTCAATCCAAAAGGCAATTTCTAGAGGCGGATTGTTCATTGATTTGAGCTTTTGGTAGTGCGCTGGGGACATTAACGGCTCCAACTCTGGATTGACTGATTCTTGCCGCAAGTGCAGTTTTAGGGCCACTGCAAAGGCGGGTAACAGGCGCAGGACTGACTTTTTGAGTTCGATATCCTGCGGGTCTTTTTCCTCAATTGCTACCCAGATTTGGCGCGCCAAATTGCGGACGTTGTTGACTAAAGTTCCCCACATTTTTCGACCGTCCCAAAATCTTTCGTAGGCTGTATTTGTACGAAAAACTAATAGTAGACCCAGGACTATACTGGGTACAATACTCGACAAAATTGGTAAGGAAACTGGCCACTTAAAAAAGTGCAGTAGGGAAATAAAAACTCCAAAGCCGCCGCACAGCAAAACGCGGGGCAAAATTGAGAGAATGACAGACCCCCGAACCTGTAATGCCATTTTAAACCAAGGTGGTCGATCGTCACTCATGCAAGTCTCCTCATTAAATTAAATTAGCCTCGCCCTAGCACGGGCGGCACAACTGCCTGCTACACTTATTTCTTCGGCTCCCACCAGTCGATTTGAGATTCGAGATTTTAGATTGACTCCACAGATAAATCTGGGGCGTTTAAACTTTGGTCTAAAATTTTTTGGTCTCCATGACTGTGGGCAGGGCTTTGATCCCTATTTGGGTGCGGTGAGAGCTTCCGAAAAAAGCTTTCCTACAAACAACCTTTGGATTTTACCCAAAAAACTCATCAGCATCAATCTAAAATCTAAAACCTAAAACCTAAAATCTAAAATTGATTGACTGAGGCACTTAATTCGGTAAGATTAATCATGTATCTTTAAACCTCAGCTTCCGTGCAAGAGCTACCGACATCTGTGCCCCCGCATTTTCACCGATTGCCAAACCAACGGTGGCAAATTTATTCGCCTCAAGCGCAGCAAGCCGAACAGTTTGCCGCCGAAATTGGTTTGTCGCCTTTGCTGGCACAGGTGCTGATTAACCGGGGCATCGATTCTCTGAAAGAAGTGCAAGGGTTTATCGAACCGGAATCTCTGGTTTTGCCCGCGCCAATGGATGAGTTTCCCGATTTGGCTGCGAGTGTCAAATTGTTGCGGGAGGCGATTTCGGGAGGGCAAAAAATTGCGATTTGCGGCGACTACGATGCTGACGGGATGACGAGCACGGCTTTGTTGCTACGAGCTCTGAGGCTGCTGGGCGCGAATGTGGATTATGCTATTCCGAGCCGGATGCGAGAAGGCTATGGGATTAACGATCGCATTGTAGAAGAATTTCACTCGGAAGGTGTCGCTCTCATTCTCACGGTTGACAACGGAATTGCAGCCTACGGCCCGGTTGCCAGAGCACGAGAACTCGGTGTCAAAGTTATTATTACAGACCACCATGATTTGCCGCCAAAACTGCCGCCGGCTGATGCTATTCTCAACCCGAAATTAATCGCGGAATCTTCACCTTATCGCGGTTTGGCTGGGGTAGGCGTGGCTTATGTTTTGGCTATTACTTTGGCTCAGGATATGCAGAAAGTTGGGGGGTTGGTGAATCCGCTGCTGGAGTTATTTACCTTGGGAACTATTGCGGATTTAGCACCTTTGACTGGAGTTAATCGGCGCTGGGTAAAGCGGGGTTTGCGGCTGTTGCCTCACTCGCAATTGGCGGGTATTCAGGCTTTGATTCAGGTGGCGGGAGTGCAGCCTGGAAGTGCGGAAAGTTCATCTATTCTCAACTCAAAACTCAAGGGCGGGCACGGGGGCACCGCCCCTACTCAAAATTCGTTAAAGCCTGAAGATATTGGTTTTAGGCTTGGCCCCCGGATTAATGCTGTGGGGCGGCTGGCTGACCCTCAAATTGTGATAGAGTTGCTGACTACGGACGATCGCGAATTGGCTCTCAAAAACGCGATGCAGTGCGAACAAATCAATCAGCGCAGGCAGGAGTTGTGCCAGGAAATTGAGCAGGAAGCAATTGCTTGGTGCGAGGAAATGGCGATTGACTTGCAGCAAGAACGAGTTTTAGTTGTCGTGCAACCCGGTTGGCACCACGGTGTGATCGGGATTGTGGCTTCTCGGTTAGTGGAACGCTACGGCGTGCCTGTGTTTATCGGTACTTTTGAGGATGAGGCTGGCGAAAACGAGGCTGTAGGGGCGGTTGCCCATAAAATTATCAGAGGTTCGGCGAGGGGAATTCCTGAGTTTAATGTATTTGACGGGCTGAATTTTTGCGCGGATTTATTAACTAAATTTGGCGGACACAAAGCGGCTGGCGGTTTTTCTATGCCGGCTGATAATCTCGAAGAATTCCGCAATCAACTGTCAATTTTTGCCAATCAATGTTTGCAGCCGGAACACTTAAAACCGCTGGTTTCAGTTGACGTGCGAGCAGATTTGGCTGAGATTAATCTTGACCTTTACCGACAAATTGATGCTCTGGAACCTTGCGGGATTGAAAATAAGGCTCCTGTATTTTGGACGCCTAATGTTTGCATAACTGAACAGAAAATTGTTGGTAAAGGAGGTCACGTTAAACTAACTGCAAGTCAAGATGGAAATGTATCGGCTAGTGTGAAGGCGATTGCTTGGCGTTGGGGGGAATATTTTCCTTTGCCTCGGCGGGTTGATATTGCTTACCGATTGCGGGAAAATAGTTTTAATGGCAAGACATCGGTTGAGTTAGAATTGTTGGGCGTTCGGCTACCGGCAAATGCTGCTAGTTCCAGGCCGCCGAGGTTCGGAAAAGTTGAGTTTGATTATTGCGATCGCACTTATTCTTGCAGTCTGTCTCCCGCCGGCTCGATCGAGGAATTGAGAATTCGCAACTCTCAAGGACAAGTTTTGGCTGTTGCACCCGGACAAAACATCGGTTTGTTAGGTAACTCCCGCAAAGATGCTAGAGAAGTCGATGTATCTCTACCTTTTTTTGAGAATTTGATTCAAACTGCTAAACACGCCCTTGGTATTTGATAAGAAAGCTCGTGCTGCTGGGAAATTTGGCGATCGAGCGTTGTGAATTTTGCATAATGTGAAACTCAAAACTCCCAACTATCGATCGCCGCCTAGCGTGCTATAATTACAGGTCGCCGCCTTTAGCTGCCAAGAGAAAAATCACGATCGGGCCAGAAAGCACGACGGCTGCGAGTAAAGCTACCTGAACAATGAGTTGGTAGTCTACACCACCCATACCACTGAAAAGATCGGTTATAAAGTCCATTTGTCCTCCTGACTGTAGTGATTAAGTCTAGATTGTTGCATTAGAAAATCCGCTTCTGATTTTACCGGGCGATCGACCATATTTTTTAAGGAACTTTACAAAATTCAACAAAATGTAAACTACGATCGACCTCTCAGTGACAGCAAACCAGGGACTTGATGCCCCTTCCCGGAAACTCCCCCCAATCTCAAATCTCAAATCTCAAATCCAACCGCCCCTTCGGGATATGGGCCTCCGGCGCTGGCAATTGATATACTTGAAGAGCGCAAATCTCCTAAAGTTTGGCATTTTCTACATAATGCTCCGAATCTAAAATCTAAAATCTAAAATCTAAAATCAAACTATGGCTACTTGGCGTTGTGTAAAGCAGTGCGGTGCTTGTTGTTACCTCGACCCAACAGAGCGCCCTGACTTAGACGAGTATTTATCTGAAGACGAATTAGCGCTCTATTTGAGCTTAGTCGGAGATGACGGTTGGTGTATCAATTTTGACAGAACGACGCGAGAATGCGGAATTTATGCCGATCGACCGCGCTTTTGTCGGGTAGACTCAGAGGTGTTTGAGGAAATGTACGGCGTTGAGCCGACGGAATTGAACGATTTCGCGATCGAGTGCTGCTTGGAACACATTGAAGATTTGTATGGCGATCGATCTTTGGAAATGATCCGCTTTAACTCGGAAGTCGGAATTCTCGCCTTACCTGACAACTAACGAACTTGATGCGCCTTTGGGCTTTTGTCCCTTCGGCTCATTTTCGATATCGCCATCTCAATTCTTTAATCAAAAGTCTAAATTCTAAAATCGAACGATGGTCTGCCGGTTTCTCACCGGGAGAGTGTCAAAATAAACAAATCAAAGAAATATCGCGCTGTTGAGTTGAGCCATGAGCAATCGAGAGGGTTTTACGGGGGGATTTATTGCCGGAGCCGCAGTTGGCGGCTTGGTGGGTGCCGTTTTGGGCGCGGTGCTGTCGCGGCGCGCTGCTGAAGCTTTGCTGAGTGAACCTTCAGAAGCAAAGACAAGAAAGATCCGCCAGAGGAAAGCCAGCCAACTCGAAGCCGAAGGGATGGAAGTAGCAAGGCTGAGTTTAGAAGATAAAATTGCCCAGCTCAATCAGGCAATAGATGACGTGCGGCTGCAACTCGGCGACGTAAACGGCAACGCGCCGGCGTCGGGCAGCGAGGGTTCGATCGCCCAAGACTCCTGAATCCCTTTAAAATTTTAGATTAGTCTGGCCGATCGATGGGGGCTACTGACATCTTGCACCATTCTCGCTTAACAGGCCTTTCGGGCCTGTGAAGCCAAGAGTGAATTTTATTGTGGGCCGTTACTCTTCTAGCCCGCCCGTAAACAGCCTCATGCTCCCCCTCTCCCCCACCTATGCTAAACTTTAAGTTAAAGTGTCTGTAAACTTTACTCAAACTTCAACGAGAATATATGAGTTATTCCATAGGCCTTTTGGCAACCACGCTGTCCACATTTCTGCAAATCTATGTAGCCCTGATGATTATTCGGGTGCTGTTAAGTTGGTTCCCTAACATCAATTGGTACGACCCCCCGTTTTCAATTTTGAGTCAGTTAACAGACCCTTACCTCAATCTATTCCGCTCGATTATCCCCCCCTTGGGAGGGATTGACTTTTCCCCGCTGATTGCGTTTTTTGTACTTCAGTTCGGCTCGGAATTTTTGATTGGTCTTTTGACCAGCTTGCAAACATCCTTGTAGTTTGAAAAGCTTAAGTTTTTAAGCATCGAGCGTAAATTGTTTGGCCGACCTAGCTGCCGGCAACTAAATTTTAGATTTGACATTTTTAGATTAACTCCCCGGTTGAAAAGCTGGGGAGTTAATCGTAAATTAGAAATGAGAAATTGCCGGCCACTCAACAATCGAAAATCGAAAACTGCATCGCAATTTCACGGGCAGCCAATCTAAAATCTCAAATAGTTTCGTTAGCGGCGAACCACGCCAGTAAAACCTGTAGCTTTAAATTGCTTGAGCTTCAAAGGTGTTCGTTGATTGGCGGCAACCGAAATTCTGAGCTGAAAATCGCTAACTCCGGGAGGAACTTCTTCTATAGAACCCAAGCGAGTCCGGTTTTGCATCACCGGATTGTCGTCAGCATCATAAATGCGGCCGAAAATATCGGCATTGACAACTGGTTTGCCGGTGCTATTTTCAGCTTTCCCAGTAATCAAAAAGCAGGTAGCTTCCATAGAACTGCCACTGGTGACTGTTCCTTCTCCCATTTCGGCTGGACATTCGCGATAAGAAAGGTCGGAAAGTTTAATCGGGGTCAGAGCCCAAGCAGGTGGAGTGAATACCAAACTAAAAATTCCGATTAGGCAAGTAGCAAAAAAAAGGCTGATAGCTCGAAATTTCATAAATGGCGGGGTAAGTATATTTTAATTCTCAGCTTAGCGCGAATTCAGCCTCAAATTTCTACTTATATGAATTCGGAAAACTACAGCACTTTTTGAAGCAATGGCATTAGTCTAGACCTAAATGCTGTCGCAAAGCTTGGCGCATCACATCCACTGGGACGGATTCTTTATCTAGCCAAATTTTTAAGGCGGCTGCTCCTTGTTGAACTAGCATTTCAAGTCCGTCAATAGCTCGCGCTCCCCGAAGCTGTGCATCTTTGAGAAACTGGGTAGGATTAGGGGTGTAAATTAAATCATAGACGATCGCACCTGCGGAAATTCGATCGATCTCACCAGCCGCAACCGGCGACTTTTCCCCCTGCGGATACATCCCCACAGGCGTCGTGTTCACCAGCAAATCTGCCTGCGAGATTAAGCTTGACAAATTATCCCAAGTATGCACCTGCAAATTCTGCACGGGCATCGGAGAATTGACCCAACTCTGCTGAAATTCCGCTAAATTTTGTTCGTTGCGGCCGACAACGTGAATCTCTGCACATCCCAATTGAGCGCATCCAGCCACAACAGCTCTCGCCGCCCCGCCATTCCCCAAAATTACCGCTACTTTCTGACTCCAATCGGAAGCCCCCCTAGCCCCCCCTTGGTAAGGGGGGGGACAGGATTCGACAGCCCTATTTCCCGTTTCTAAGGGAGAAATCGCTTCTACTTTCTGACTCCCATCGGAACCCCCCCTAGCCCCCCCTTGGTAAGGGGGGGGACAGGATTCGACAGCCCTATTTCCCGTTTCTAAGGGAGAAATCGCGTCTTTAGCCCCCCCTTGGCAAGGGGGGGTTGGGGGGGTTTGCAGGGGCGCGAGAAAGCCTTCAACGTCTGTATTTGTACCGCACCAACCTTTGTCAGTCAGGTATACGGTATTGACTGCGCCGATCGATCGGGCGATCGGGGAAACTTCTGACAACAGCGGTAAGATTGCTTGTTTGTGGGGAATCGTGATGCTAAATCCCCGAACGCCGATCGCCGCAAATCCTGCAAGAGCAGCTTTTAAATCCCCTGGTTTTACCGGAAACGGCAAGTAAACAAAATCGACTCCCAAGTGGGAAATAGCAGCATTGTGCATCGCCGGCGACAAAGAATGTTCGACGGGATGACCAATTACTCCTAACAGTTTAGTCGTGCCTTTAATCATTTTTGTTAGTTGACTGTTGACTGTTTATGATTAGGCGGAGATAACTCTCAACCATCAACCATCAACTCTCAACCATCAACTGTCAACTGTCAACTGTCAACTCTCAACTGTTTCCCGAAACTCTTTGGCGTCAGCCAAAATCGGATTGACATCAAACCAATAATCTTCGCCGTAACGGTATTCAAAAACCCAGAGACTCCGCAGCAATATTTGGTATTTAGTTTCCCCGTTCACAGTTTTGGTAACGGATACTTGGCGCAGCAATTGCCACTCATCAGGTTCGATCGCCAAAGTAAGCTGGTGGCGGCGCTGGACGATCACATTTTCCAAAGTTTCCCGCGACAGAGGAGGGTCTTGTTTCTGCAGACAGCCATACAGTAGTTGCAGCAAATTGCGGACATGACCACCGCTAACTCGACACAGGCGATCGAGAGTTTCCGCAGAGTCGAAAACTTTGCCCACCAAAGCATAGCGCTGTGAAGGATGCACGGTGGGAAAAGCCCGCGCCAGAACCATTTGCCGCAGCAATTCCACACCCTCAGAGCACTCAGAACCGTCGCTAAACTGCACCGGCACCATCGGCAAAACCTTCGGATCTACCCCAAATCGATTGGTCAACTGGCCCAAATCGTTAGAGAAAATCAGCACCAAAGGAATTGTATACACGACGTGGCAATTTAGTCTTGCCAACTGTTCGCCGCGATCGACAAACAGATATTCCGGCTGCAGTCGCCCCGTCGGTTTCGCGCACAGGTGTATGCGATCGAGATTGTCGATAATTACTACAAGTCCTTGTTTCCCTTGGCGTTTGAGTTCTTGATTAGCCGGCTCCAGCAACTCCTTATTAAGCGCATCTAAAATTACGTTAGTTCGGGGCTCCAAATATTGCCTCAACTCCGATCGCAGATTCGGAGCATCTTTCGCCTTAGCAGTAATTTTCCCAATTCCCAAAGACAGAGAAAATTCTCCCTCCGTGCTGGCATTTATTTCCCCAAAACCAGGGATATTAGCTTCAGCGCTCAAGTCTATTTGAGTTTGAAAAACATCAGCAACCCCTTTGAGCAAAGCTTTAAAACCCGTCGGTTGCAGCTTGATTTTCATTTTCTCAATGCTTTCGCTCACCTGACGAGCAACGCTCAACAAAATGTCAGTGATATCTACATCTGCCATGTCTAAGTCTTTACTCGACTCAAAATAAACAACATGAAATCCTTGTTGCTGCAATTGAGCTTGTAGCCGCAGCAATTCAGTTGATTTACCAGAGCCGATGTGACCGGTGAATAATTGACAGGTAGGTGCATCCGGGGACAGACGGCTGATGGTGCGCTCCAATTGTTCGACGATTGTGCCGCCCCGCACTGAAGAGAAATCGATATAGTATTGTCGGTCTTGTTGATTTGCTACTGCCAGGGTGTAGCTGGGATTGCAGGCGCTATAAAATTTCTGTAAATTTAGTTCCATACCCTGTTCCATCTTTCACAACATTATGCCCTAATACCTTATTCGTTTCGCTATGGTAATAATCAGCACAAGTTCTCAGTTTATTTCGCTGTATTACGGGGCAATCAATATCTTGATGCCTGCCTAAATCAGCACTCCAAAATTATACTTTATTTTGGGCTACGAGGAATAAATAAAACTCACTAAATACTCCCCTAACTCATTGATTTATCCTCTGGTAGCGATCACGACTTCATTGATCTCAGACGAAAAAATGACAGTAATGTTCTCCAAGAAAGTGAGTAGTGAAATACGGTTAACCGAAGAAAAAACAGGTAGAAATTAGGTATCCCTAAACCAGGTTTTTTTTTAATCATACCTTGTAGGTTGAACCCTAGTGGAACGAAACCAACAAAAGATTTTAGATTGGCTATTTTAGATGGGAGCAAAAATCTCAAATCTAAAATTGATGGCGTTGGGTACGAGTGCCTCAACCCAAGCTACTTTCTTAGAGCATTTTGACTTAGACACCAAGGTGTTGTGTAAGAAACCGGGTTTCTCGGTGCGATCTTTTTTTGGGATCTACTTATTTTTTATCAATTCTACCATTTTGTGACCGACACCTGCTGCCGAAGCGAGATTTTGGCTTGTGACGAGCCTCTGGCCACAACGCCAACTTGAAAAATAGGAACTTTCCTAAAATTAGCGTTCTTGCCGACTACTTGTGTGCAGCTTGCTTGGGTAAAAAAACAGAAAATAATAAGCTCCTCGTTTAGGGTGTACTGCATCCAATTGCCAACCGCTATTTTAATAGGCCATTTTTTGTAGAAATACTTGAAGTCAGCTCCGTTGCGTAGAAGGTGACACAGCTAGTATTGGAGTACATGATGCCCCAATACTAGCTATTAAAAAAGAAAGATATAAAGTAAAAAACAATAACTGTGATAACACAATGCCGATTAAATGTAGTGGCTTCTCCTAATTATTAACAAATTAATAGACCTACACTCCTGTATAAAAACGTCTTGGGAGAAAGCCGATCAAGGTACTATTCACCTACAATTACCTACTGAGACTGGCTGAAAAGATAGAGCAGCGAACAGCCAGGTTAGCGGCGCAATTACGAGCCACTGGGATTGACATTGAACAACTATGAAACAACCTTAATGAGAATTTAAACCAATTTTATCTTGGTTTTGATGCAGGTTTAGTATGCTTTGTTTAATTCACCAGAAAAGACTGATGCAACTATCACGACGAAAGTTTTTTACCTTGGCAGGAGCGAGTGCTGCTGGCACTTTGATGATGTCTCCTCTAGAAGCGCTTTATGCCAGAAAGGCGAATGGTCAATCAGTATTTGGGGGAGGGTATGGGCCCCTCGTAGCCGATCCGAATGGATTGTTAGATTTACCTCGTGGGTTTCAGTATCGGGTTCTTTCACGAACGGGCGAAATGATGAGCGACGGTTCCCCCGTGCCTGGTGCTCCCGATGGCATGGCGGCTTTCCCAGGTCCCCAAAACACGGTGATTCTAGTTTGCAATCATGAACTGAGTCCGAATTCTTCAACACAAGTTGTGGGGCCAAATCCTTACGATCCTCTTTGTAAAGGGGGGACAACCACACTACAGGTTGGACCCAATCGTCAGCTCATCAAGCAGTACGCTTCACTTAGTGGCACCTATCGAAATTGTGCCGGCGGCCCGACTCCCTGGGGTTCTTGGATTACTTGCGAGGAAAATGTCTCGACTGTGGCGACTAATAGACCAAACGATGCGAGAAATGTCTCCAAATCTCACGGCTACAACTTTGAAGTTCCGGCTCAGGCAACGGCGCCGGTGAATCCCGTACCTTTAGTTGCGATGGGACGGTTTAACCATGAAGCGGTGGCGATCGACCCCAAAACCGGAATTGTCTACGAGACTGAAGACCAAAGAGATAGCCTTTTCTATCGCTTTATCCCATCTCAACCGAATAATTTAAGCGCCGGGGGCACTCTGCAAGCGCTGAAGATTAAGAATATGCCTCAAGCAAAGACTTTTGCAGGCTTTCCCAAGGGCCAACCGATGCCGGTGGAATGGGTGACAATTGACAATCCTGACCCTGCTACGGATACGGTACGGGTCGAAGGTTTCGGTAAAGGTGCTGCCCAGTTTGCTCGTGGGGAAGGCATCTGGTACGGCAATCGTGAAGTTTATTTCTGTTGTACAAACGGTGGCTCTGTTGATGCTAATGGCAGACCCAACGGATTTGGTCAGGTTTGGCGGTATCTTCCCGATCGAGATACGATCGAACTTTTTGTTGAGGCTAAATCGGCTGACGAACTCGATGGGCCTGACAACATTGTTGTAGCACCTCATGGTGATCTGATCGTTTGCGAAGATGGCGATGATGAGCAGTTCTTGGTGGGCGTAACTCCCAAGGGGCAACTGTATCGTCTGGCAAAAAATGCGATCAACGATCAAGAATTTGCCGGAGCCTGCTTCTCGCCGGATGGTAACACTATGTTCGTTAATATCATGACCCCAGGCACCACGTTTGCCATTTGGGGCCCTTGGAAGTCTCAACGAGGAGCATAACATTATTGCCTTATAGTGCGAGCATTTTATTTGCCTGTAAAACGCTCTTATGTTCGCACTATGCAGAATATAGCGAATCACGCCGGATTGTGGAAATATCCGGTGTGAGTTCTCTATAAGATTAGATAGAAAAGAATGGGAGTTTGAAGAGTCGTGCAATATGTCAGACAGTCGAAACGAGTGTTTTATTCTTTGGTAATGATGTCGATCGCCTTTGGCGTTGATTTATCTCAATCTAGGGATTCAGTCGCTCAAATACCCGTTGATTATGTTTGCTATATACAGACGAGTGATGGTCGAACAATCGACTTAGGTAAGCTTTGTGGAAGTAGTCGCAGAGACCGCCCGATCGCTTTACAGCCAAATGACCAGGCTTTTATTAATAATTACCAACAATCGTTGAGCAAACGGCTCAAGTCATCCTCATCTGATGCGGTGTCTCGCCTTCAGCGAAATCCCCAAGCGGCTATCGAACGTGCGCGCGGGATATGTAATGCGCTCAGTGGGGGAATGTCGATCGACTTGCTGGAACCTAAAGGCAATGCTGAAGTTGATGCACTTAACGCTCTGGCTCCTAAATATTACTGCCCTGAGTTTGACGACTGAGCAAGGAAGTTTGAGTGGGGCGATCGCCTGTGCCATTACAGGCGCTTCAGAAGTACGATCAGCGGCTTGGATTGCCTGTGTGAAGTCAGTTTGCAGGCAACAGAGCCAGGAAGTAACTAGATTTTGAAGGGAAGAAAGGGTTGATTAACAGTTAGACTTTTGCTGACATTTGCTAACAATCACTTACATTTACAAGATGTCTTTATGCCATCTAAAATGAATTTAGGCGAGCCGATGAACGGTGAAAAACATTCGTAGTAAGGAACCTCTATATCAATAAGTTGCGTCTACATTATCAAAGCAAATAATCAAATTGGCTAAATGCGGTCACGCCAAAACCAAGCTGAACCCTCATAGTACAAGTGCTTCTAGAGATTTCTACGGGCTGCAGGTTGATACGCATTGGTTAAGAGATCATCTCAACTTATACCGGTGGGCAATTGGATGCAGTACACCCCAAACGAGGAGCTTATTCTTTTGGGAATTCTGAGCCTGTCCCTCATCCTAATGACAACTGGTATAATATCCTCTTCATCAGCATTCATCAGTGGTTAAAAATTCAAAATTACTCAAGACAGCGCAACAACAAACCTGTCATAAAAAAGGGCTGGCAATTATGCCAGCCCTTCAACTAATTTTAGATATTAAATTATTGCTAATTTAACATCTAAAACCTCAAATCTATCTAGCTTCTGTCAGTAGCAGCTACCGGCTCAAAGCTTGGAACCACCAACTCATCATTCTGCTTAGTGAGTTGATTGTAGAGCCTTTCGGTATTCGGGAAATTCGCAGCCGGCAGAGTCGGGAAGCGACGGTAAGGAACAGTATCCTCACCAAAAGCCTCAGCATATTCAACGCTGTTCAACATCGCGTTGATAAAGCCCTTAATCCCTTTACTTGCCAAGATTTGGTTGTACGTCCGAATCTCCGCTTGATTGCGGGGAGCACGGCCCAAGAAGTGCTTGGTTCCCAACTCAATTACCTTAGTATTGGGATAAGGTGCGTAGAACTGTTTGACGTACAGCGACGAGCAGCCCAAAGCCTCAATGAACTCCTTGAGATTGATTTCATTGTTGCCCAGTTTGCTTTCCAGCGCCGTGAATTCATTCTTCACAACGTAGGGATTCAAGTCGCGTTCAAAAACTTGACGGTAAGCAGCTTGAATTAAAGTTTTCAAAGCTACTTTGTCCGAAGTAGTCGTCAGCTTGAACACCTTAGTTTGTTCGCGCCGCTTGCTGACACCTTGAGCGAGGCTATTTTGTAACTCGAAATCGCCCCGATCGAGCGCAGTGCCGAGTTCGATAAACCGAGGAGTTTCAGGAGTCTTAGCTTGGACATTTTGCTCAGCGACGGAACCCGATCGCATCGTCCGCATAGACAAACCACCGGGAGTTACATAGCGCTCATAGGGCACTGTATCTTCCCCAAAAGCTTCGTTGTACTCCATGCTGTCCATGATGCTATCGACCAGCGCGTAGAAACCCTTCTTAGCGCAAATGTCAAAGTAAGCGTTCATTTCCTGACGGCCGTAGGTAGGGCGTCCCAGGAGTCGGCGGTGAATGTACTCGATCGCCTTACAAACGTAGAGCTTGCTCCAGTACATATTGCGGAACACGTCCGACTTCGCCAACATCCGAATAAATTCGCGCATCGGAATCTCGCCGTTTTCCAGCTTAATTTCCGCTACCTTTTGGCGCTGCCCGTCGAACACATCGCGACCAAACACTTGCAGGTAAGCTGCCCGAATCACAGCTTGGGTGGAACTTTCGGTAAATTTGACACTGGAAGCATTGCTGTAGCTGCTGGAGACACCGCGGGCAGTTTTCTTGGAAGCAACATAGTTGCTCGGTAACTGGTCTAATTTAAAGACCTTGGGGCCCAGAGAACCAGGAGCAGCACCGCGAGCCGCCGGATTGCTCAACTGATTGTCAATCCCCGCACCTTGACGGATCAGGATACGGCGAGTGTCTTTGCCGAAGGGAGCTGGACGGCTCTTGGGGTTGCGAGTTTCTTTCGGGAAAATCGCGCCGAACTGAATTTCTAAGGGGTCATTGCCAACACCGTAAACGTGCTGGTCTGGCAGAGGCTGGGTGTAGCCAGCAAACAAGGTGATGAACTGAGGAACCTTGCGGAACGGAGCGCTGAAATTGAACAAATCAATTTGCGGGCCCCAGTTGCGACACTCCTGAGCTTCTTGGCCCAAACCGCGCAGGTAAGGCACTGTTTCTTCGCCGAAGTAGTCGGAATATTCCTGGGAATAAACCATCGCGTCTACAAGGGCTGCCAGACCCCCTTTGCTGACGATCGCAAAATACTTGCTAAATTCCTCCCGCGAGCTCAAACCGCGGCCCAAGAAGTGGCGGGCGGCAAGTTCTACAGCGCGGCTGTTGACAAACGGCTCGTAGAATTGCTGACGGTACAGAGGAGATTTGCCAAGGCGGCGAATAAACTCTTTCATCGAGATTTCGCCATTTTTGACCTTGGATTCCAAGTCAGAAATGCTTTGGCTGTATGCGCGGCTAATGTCGCGCTCGAATACTTGGCGGTAAGCTGCTTTGATTACTTCTAGCTTTTCGGCCGAAGACAGACCGGTTTTCATGACGAATTTCGATCGTCGCTCGGCTGCGTTGAAGTAAATCTGAGGCAGTTGCAGCCCTTGCTGGTCGTTGCTTTCGCGCTGCCGCACCTTGTCTGAAGGTGTGGGAGCTTTGAATTCGGTAATTGCTACGTCGAAATACTGTCCGACGATCGCAGCGGCCTCTGCATTGTTTTTGAAATATCCCAAAGATGCAGCCTTCATTTCCTGCATTGCCACAATTGTGGCCGCCGAAGAGCAAGCATTTTCGATGATTTCCCGCAATCCACGCACGTTCACCGAAATAATGTTCGGGTCGCCAGCGACAATTGCGTAGGTGATGTAACGCAAAAACCAGCTCAAATCCCGCAGAGATTTGGTCATGTTGCCCGGGCCGTAGCGCGAGACATTGATCGGCTGAAATCCTGCTGGGATTGGGCCGCTGTAGCCGCCACCGTTGCCAGAAAATAGATTTCCTAGCCCCAAGAAACCACCGCCACCGCCACCGCCGTTGCCGCCGCCTGCGCGACCTTCAACGTAGGTAACAGTTCCCAGTTTCATGCCTTCAGAGACATTGCCCGATCCGCCGCGAGCCGCGCCTGCTACAGCCATCGCAGGTTCTTGTGGTCTTTCCAAAAATGCCAGCGGGGAACCGCCGGTAAAAATCCGGTTGGCTGCGCGGGATACTATCAGTTCCGAGTTTTGGGTCAGCGTCGCAGAGATATCGATCCGAAGAGCCCCGGAACTGAAATAACTTGCCAGTTCGCTGAGTTCGCCCCGCTGTAGAAAGCGGTCTTGCTGTTCTGCTTGCGAAATTGTTGCGACCGGTACAGTTTGATATAGTTGCGGACGCGCAACCGAGCTTCCACCACTTGCTTTTACAGTCATTAGACTCTTTCGCTCCCTATCTAAATCGTTGCAGCATTTAACCAGACTAACCTTGCCTTCTCATGCAGGTCAAAGTAGGTATTTTTGCTTTGTTTACTTTTTGCCTTTACCTGTCACGAGGTTCGGGCGCGCTTACTTTCTTAGATTAAAATGTTTTGGTTTCATCTTTCTGCCTGCGGGTAAATGTCCGATCCGAAGGCAGGCACGGGGTACTCCCTCCGCTGCGATCCGTCGGTATACCCGTGGAAAAAAAGACTCGGCAGGAGAGTTGCCTTTGGGCGATTGCAGCCAGTGCCTTGAATTAAAGGAAAAGAAAATCAAAAATTTTCTTCTGCCTGTTTCGGGGCTTTTGACTTTCTACGGAAAGACGCCTCCGCTTTACCCGACAGTTCAGCGGTGGGCTATTGACAGTCCTCGTTTGTTAAAAAGCCTGTCGAGATTTATTGTATAGATTTAAGAGAGCTTATATGAGAAAAAATGATAAGTTTTATTACGCAGAAGCTGTCAGGGCTTGCTACCAGGGGTTAGTCGATCGCCCGATCCCTCTGTTTCAGGCTTCCCAACTTGGCGAAACGCCACTTTTGTTGCGATTAACGAAGCATTAGAAGTGCATGGCCTAGCGCTGTTACCCCGTAGCTACTGACAACCAATCTCAAAACCCACGCCCTATTACCTCACCTATGGATACTACGCCTGATATCAGTGCTGCCGTGCGGCGGCTTTACGATACTTTCCCTTTCCCGCCCGATCCTTTGTCAGATGAACCGCCCCCAGGGTACAACTGGCGCTGGAGTTGGCCTGATGCTTACAATTTTTGCACCGGCCAAAAGCCGCCAAAACTAGATGTTCGGATTTTAGATGCTGGCTGCGGCACTGGTTCGAGCACGGATTATCTGATTCACCTCAATCCAGAAGCTTCGGTGACGGCGATCGACCTGAGTGAAGGTGCTTTGAAAGTAGCACAAGAACGCTGTCGGCGATCAGGAGCGCGCGAAGCTGATTTTCGCCACCTCAGCTTGTACGATGCCGCCGAGTTAGAGGGCGAGTTTGATTTGATTAACTGCGTGGGCGTGCTGCACCACTTACCCGATCCGATCCGGGGCATTCAAGCCCTGGCGGCGAAGTTGGCCCAGGGCGGTTTGATGCACATTTTTGTGTATGCTGAGCTCGGACGCTGGGAAATTCAATTGATGCAAAGGGCGATCGCGCTTCTCCAAGGCCCCCAAAAAGGTGACTATCCCGATGGTGTGAAAGTCGGTCGTCAAATCTTTGCTTCTTTACCAGAAAACAACCGTCTTGTCAAGTACGAAAAACAGCGTTGGGCAGGAGAAAATCAGCGAGACGAATGTTTTGCTGATATGTACGTTCACCCGCAGGAAATTGACTACAATATCGAGACTTTGTTCGAGTTAATTGATGCTTCGGGATTGGAATTTATCGGTTTCTCAAATCCGGGATATTGGCAGTTAGAAAGACTTTTGGGCAAAGCGCCGGAATTGATAGAAAGAGCTCAGGGTTTGACGGAACGGGAGCTTTATCGATTAATTGAATTGTTGGATACGGAAATCACTCATTACGAGTTTTTCTTGGGCAAAAAGCCTGTTAATAAAATTGATTGGTCGGACGATCGGGCACTTTTGGCGGCAATTCCAGAGTTGAGTGGTTGTATGCACGGTTGGCCTAGTCAACAAGTGTTTGATTGCAACTACCAATTGCTCAATTTGTCAAGTGCTGAATTTGAGTTTTTGCAAGGTTGTGTACCCCCCCCAGCCCCCCCTTGCCAAGGGGGGGAGAAAGAGGGAACCTCGCTTGGGCAAGGTAAAGGAGAGAAGACTGTTGGGGAGATTTTGGGGAATGTGGAGATGGGATTGGATGAAGTGCGATCGATCTTATCAAAACAGCTAATTTTGCTAACACCCGGTAAAATCTAAGGGCGGGCTCTCCGGCTTAACTTCTACTCCCCACAATCAAATTAGCTTTTTGTGGAACAGGCATCTTGCCTGTTCTTTGCTCGGAGTATAATTTCTGTTAAATTCCCAATTAATCAAGGTTTTACAGTTGGAGGATTAACAGCCGTAATTTGTGAATAACGAGCGAAATCAGCAATGTTAAAAGTTAGGATATGGGTTAAACCATGAACTAGCATAGCAGCAACTAGCCGCGCATCATGAACGTTAACACCTACAACCTTATTTGCGATCGCCAGTCGCTCCCATTCTTGATAAATTGCTTCGGTATCCAACAACAGAGGAAAAAGCTGTTTTAAGCGATTAATTTCTGCCTCTGCTTCTATTGCAGTACGCCCTAATCCATGTCTCTGAATCGGGCGCGTGCAAACGTTGCTTAACTCTCGGTTTGGACTAAGGAATGAGAATTAAATAACTTCCACAAGTTTGTGGAAGTTATTTCTCATTCCTCAGTTCCCAGGCTGGAGCCTGGGAACCAGTTAATCCTGGATGCACGTACTAGGATTTCCTGTCATTGCGAACGTAGTGAAGCAAGTCTGACTGGTGGTTGGATTTTTGCCCGTAGCAATCCCTAGTTTTTCTTGCAATTATTCAATGATTTTTTGCAGCCCCAGTACCATTTCTACAAGTTAAGCTTGGCTCAACTGCTATATTTCGGTTTTTTTCTGCTTTCTGGTTGCTGCGGGCTTTTTCATTGGTTTATTTTACCAACTTTTGTCACCGAAGTTTTTTTGACCTGAATCCTTACGAATTTTTTTATTCTGTTCTTTCAATGATGATGGTCATGTGAGCTACTAATGCACCTATCGCTCCTACTGCTGCAATGACTGGAAACAAGGCTGCACCGATGACTCCACCGACTACTCCCACCGTCAAAGGAACTTCTACTAATATCCGTCCCTCTTCATTTTTGATAATGATGCGGCGGATATTTCCTTCGTGAATCAATTCTTTAACTTTAGCAACCAAATCGTCGCCGTTAATTTTTACCTCCTCGACGCTAACTTTTTCCTGAGTATAAGCAGGGGTTTCTAGAGGAGTCGTTTCAAAATTAACCTCAGAAACTTTTTGGGCAGAAACTTTTTCAGATACAGGTATTGATTCGAGTTCTCTTGTCCCGACTGGTTCTTGTGCGCGATCTGTAGGTGTGTCCATTTTTTGTTCTCCTTTTAGGTAAAAGTATTTTTGTATAGAATGATATTGAAATATAACACGCAACTTTTTTTGAATCAATCATTCTTTTGGGTGATATTGCTGCTGCTGTCGTGATTTTATCAAGGTATGATGATGAAAATTCTCTGACTCTCTCGCTTCTGGGCTTATCCCATCTGTCCCTATCTCCTTGTGCCGTTTGGTTAACTGTCTGCTTCTGGCCCTCGCACCGCCTAATCCTTGAAAAGCGTCCAATCCAGACAACGAAAGGATGAGAGCGACTTCCACACTCTCAGAGACTCAGACTCAACAGGTGTACAGGTTGAAATACTGACATTGTACTGAAAGTACGATCGTCCCGCCGTGTATACAATTACCACCTCTCGTTCGGGAAACCGCACATGGAAACCGTCGCTTACTTTCCTCAAATGTTATTTCAATTTAGCTCAGTGCGATCGCCCAACCAAACCCCACCCCCGGATGTTCCTCAAATCAACATCTTAGAGTTTCTAATGAGAATTGCCTAAAATCAAGGGTGAGGAGAAGTAATAATCATCGAAATATTATAGCAACCAAACCAACTTCCTCAAATTGATGGTGAAGTTGGGAAAAAGTCGGGTAAAATAGAATTATTTGCTTCTGCTTCCTCTTGATTCTCCGTGTCGGATTTGCCAGCGACAGAGTTTGAATCTCAAGTTCGTGGCCCGACGGTACTTTTCTGGAAAATTTTAAGGCACATCAAGCGGATGTGTCGAATGTGAGTTTTAGCTGCGATCGCACAACTTTAGCATCTGCCGGGAAAAATTTCGTTGGTGAAGCTTTGGAGTCTCGATGCGGCTAAAGTATAAGCTGCCGAACTTGACAAATTGCTCGCCATCGGCTGTCCTTGGCTCTGAGACTACCTACAATACAATCTTCGGGTTGAGTGCGATCGGCATTGGTACAAAAAAACCGACAAGTGAGATTCATTGGCAATTGCCGGAAACCTGTTTTGCCTGAATTTTCAAATCGGGCGATCGGCTGCTGATTTGTCGCTATTCTTGTCTTATTGTAATATAATTTTACGCAAGGGGCAATACGAAATGTACTGCCACAGGTCGCAGATGTCTATCCATCTGAACCAATTTAATGTCATCAAACATTAAAAATAGTTATGACTGTTATATTCGGATTAGTAAAATCTTGGATATATAAAATTCAATACATAGTCAGGTTTCAAAGGGGTGTCTGCTGTTAAATCAATCTAACCTGCAATATCATTTCTGGTGACACCAGCACGATTTAAGGAAAAAAATCCTGCTGAATTAACTGGATTCGAGGGAGCAGAGGAAAGTTGATGACTAAGCTATAAAAAGAGTTGAAAAAGCCTTCTAAATAGTAGGCAATACTCCAGCAGCAAACCACAACTGCCAATTACCAAAGGAGGGAGCAGTGTATGAAACTGACGGGTTGAGTCCCCTAAAATCGTCGCTTGGTTTGCGATCGACTCTACAGGAATTAACCCTGTACGACTTTCTCCTAGAATCTGAGTGTCCGGGGGACGAAGTTGCTAAAATTTTTCAAGCAAACCCTTTAGTTCCCGGCATCATCATCACTCAGCAAGGAAAGTTTATAGGGATGATTTCGCGGCGGCGTTATTTTGAACACATGAGCCGCCCCTACAGCTTGGAGTTATTTTCTCAACAGCCTTTGTTCATACTCTACCGCTTTACTAAAACTGATATGTTGGTTCTCGATCGCGACACCTCAATTATGACAGCAGTGCGGCAGTCTTTGGAGCGATCGCCCGAACTAATCCACGAACCAATTGTAGTGCAAGTAGAACCGGAAACTTACAAACTTTTAGACGTACACCAACTGCTGCTTTCTCAGTTGCAAATTCACGAGTTATCAACCGTGGCGATGCGCGAGTCGCAAGCACAATTGAGACATCAAGCCCAACAGCTCGAACTTGCCCTGCTGGAACTTCAGCGCACTCAAACTCAACTAATTCAAACAGAAAAAATGTCTTCTTTGGGGCAGTTAGTAGCAGGAGTAGCTCACGAAATCAACAATCCCATCGGCTTTATTTATAGCAATTT
This sequence comes from Microcoleus sp. SVA1B4, assembly GCF_036700545.1. NCBI lineage: Bacteria > Bacillati > Cyanobacteriota > Cyanophyceae > Oscillatoriales > Microcoleaceae > Microcoleus > Microcoleus sp. SVA1B4. The sequence goes on along the minus strand of NZ_JAUBPB010000002.1, from coordinate 74,675 downwards.
GCACCATGCTAAAGAGTACACGCAATGTTTAATGCGGATGCTCGACATCTACCGACAGCACTGTCCCGAACCCATCGCAGCAATTGAAGCGGAAGCAGAAAAAATCGAACTCGATTATTTGCTAGAAGACTTGCCGAAAGTCTTAAATTCTATGCAGCAAGGTGCAGAAAGAGTGCGCGACATCGTTTTGTCGCTGCGGAATTTTTGCAGGTTAGACGAAGCTGAAATGAAGCAAGTCAACATTCACGACGGTATCAACAATACGATTATGCTTTTGCAAAGCCAGCTTAAAGGAAAACCGGGGCAGGAGGCGATAGAAATTCACAAAGAATACAGCGACTTGCCACTGGTGCAGTGCTATCCCGGACAACTCAATCAGGTATTTATGAATATTTTACTTAATGCAGTTTACGCTCTGGTTGAGTCTAATAAATACGAAAACGTCGATAAAAAAAACGCAGATAAGTCGCAATTAGGCGAAAAAGATCAGTCTAGTACAAAGACTCAATCATCAGTTTCTAAGTCTACCCGCCTGATTCCTACGATTCTGATTCGCACCGAGTTAATTGAGAAAAAAAAGGTAATAATTAAAATTTCTGACAACGGCCCGGGGATGACAGAAGATATTCGGAAGCGGTTGTTTGACCCTTTCTTTACTACTAAGCCAGTCGGCCAAGGAACGGGTTTGGGACTGTCGATTAGCTATGAAATTGTTGTCAACCAACACGGTGGCACATTGAAGTGCTTTTCGGAACCGGGAAAAGGAGCAGAATTTGCGATCGAAATTCCACTTCAACAGTCTTCCCTCGCACAGATTTTGCCTCGCTTTGCATGATATAGCAGAAGGAAGTTCGGCAACGAGCAATGTACGGGATTTAACGGATTTAAAATAATTAGCATCTACTCAAAGGTGGTCAGAAACCGGGTTTTTCACCCTCATATTTGCTTGCAGCGCGCAGATTCGGTAAAAAACCCGGTTTCTTAGGTTGGAGTGCGTCTAGGACTAAAGAATAAAGCCCGTCGGCTACCGCGAACCTTTGCAAACCCACTTCCACAAAGGATGACTCGGCCCCTGTTGGCGAATGCGGCGAACTTGTTGTTCCAAACCCTGTTTTTCCCGCAGGGGCAACCCTCGCACCATATTGCGACTTTGCCAAGTTAGCACTCCCAAAGTCATCCCCAAGCACAAACCTAAACCGAGAGTGGGCCAGCGATGAAAAGATAAACCATAGCGCACCGCCGCCCAAGTGAAGTGTTCTAACCACAAACCGATTTCGCGGCGCAAACCCCAAATGCTCAAAGAACCGACGCTAATCCACAGCAATATCACTGTTAACCAGCGGCCGTAAACTGTTAGTTTGTGAAGCCTTTGGACTTCAATTTCAAAAGTTTGGTCAGTAGTCATTTGTTATTTATTATTTGTTATATTATGTCCGGTCGATTACCCCTAATACGGTAGGGGCGGGTTCACGCAAAATATCAGCCAATAATTGACAATCTCCAAAACCCGCCCTTTTAATCGCTCGATTGGACATGATATTATTTGTCATTTGTCATTTTTCATTTGTCATTTGTCATTAGTTATTGGTTATTGATGATTTATTATTAGTCAGTCAACAGTTAACCGTTAACAGTTAACCGTTAACAGTCAATTAAACTTCCTCGGACTGGTTGATTCCTTCTGCGGGGACGGGGATGGAGTGGCCGGTGCGACTGCGCCACCAAGCTAGCAGCGTACTGGCAACGAAAATACTCGAATACGAACCAGCAATAAAACCGACAATCAAAGCTAAAGCAAAGTATTTGAGGGTTTCGCCGCCAAACAAAAAGATTGAAAACAATGTCAGCAGCGTGGTAAACGTTGTGTTAATTGACCTTCCCAGCGTCTGCATGACAGCATCATCGACAATTTGATCGATCGACTGTCCCGGATTTAGCTTGATTACTTCTCGCACGCGATCGTAAATTACCACAGTATCGTTAACAGAAAAACCGATAAGTGTCAAGAGCGCGACCACAAATAAACTATCAACTTCCAGTCCTTGAACTAAACCCAAAAACGAGAAAACACCAAGCGTGACCAACACGTCGTGAAGCACAGCCACAAAAGCAAAAAAGGCATAATCCAACTGAAATCGGAATGTCAGATAAGCAGTAATTCCAGCAAAAGAAACCAACAAAGCCAGCAAACCAGAAGTAAACAACTGTTTGCCGAGGGTAGGCCCAACCGTATCAATTTGAGTAGATTGAGGAGCAAAAGCGCCTATCTTTTCGCTCAAAGCTGTTTGCAAATTAGTCCGCTGTTCGACATCCAAAGTTTTTGTTCGCAGCGACAAACCCTGCTGTTCTTGGCCGATAACTTGAATGCTGCTGCCCGCTAAACCTTGGGTGTCCAGGACTTGGCGGACAGCAGCAAGATCGATGGGTTTACAATTTTCCGGTTTCGTGCAGTCGAGTTCAAATTGCAGCCGAGTGCCGCCGATAAAGTCCAAACTGGGGCGCAGTGGTGCGCGGATGTCGGGACGAGTCCAAGAAATCGCCATCGACACTATACCTGCAAGGATTATAGCGGCGGAAATACTCCACCAGAGCGATCGATATTTGATTACACTGAATTTCATAATTTGAAGGAAGAGGGAAGTTCGGCAACGGATTGTGTAAGCTGTTACGCATCTAAATTGTATTTTTGGGCGGGCGGGACGCCCACCCCACAAGAATTTGCTCGAATTTGATTGTCAAATGTAGATGCGCCTCAGCTTAACGAATGTAACGGATGTAAGAAGGAAGGAAGAAGTCAACAGTCAACAGTCAACAGTTAACTATTAGCAGTTTTCGACAAATCGGGACAGAACAACTGAGGTTTCCGCAGGGCTGGAAAGCTCAATACTACGAACAGCAGAGTGCGGCTGCACGTGAGCGCAGTAAACATACTCACTAATACGCCCAATCCCAGAGTTACAGCAAACCCTTTAACTAAACCTGCGCCCAAGGAGAACAAAGCAACACAAGCAATAACTGTTGTGACGTTACCGTCTAAAATGCTGGAAAAAGCGCGGTAAAAACCCGATTCGACCGATCGATAAAGCGATTTTCCCGCCCGCAACTCTTCGCGGGTGCGCTCAAAAATCAGCACGTTAGCATCCACAGCCATCCCGATGCTGAGCACAAAACCAGCAATTCCCGGCAGCGTTAATGTCACTCCCAAAAGCACGAAAGCTGCCCAAGTTAACAGAGCATAAATTAACAGAGAAATATTGGCAATTACGCCGGGGAGTCGATAGTAGGCAACCATGAAAATCAAGACTAAAATTAAGCCGCCTATACCTGCGTTAATACTGCTTTGAATGCTGTCTCTACCCAAGCTAGCGCCGACAGTGCGGTTTTCTACAATTTCGACCGGCACCGGCAAAGCACCGCCCCGCAATTGCACTGCCAAATCGTTGGCTTCTTGCGTTGTAAAGTTTCCTTGAATTACGGCACTTCCACCAGTAATTCCTGTTTGGGCAAATTCAACGCCGACGACTGGAGAACTGATCATTCTTTCGTCTAGGAAAATACCGATACTGCGTCCGGTGCCGGCTAAATTTTTAGTGAGTTGGGCAAATAGTTCGCCTCCTTGGGTATCGAAAACGAGAGCAACGTTCCAGTTGTTCCCAGAGGCCAAGGGTTGAGGTTGAGCGTCTTTGAGGTTTTCGCCACCGAGGCCGCTGCTTTTGAAGAGTTTGGCGATCGCCTCATTGCTTCTTGTCAAAGCAGCCTGATTTTCTTTAATAGCTGCCTCATTCGGGCTAATTTTCAGTTCTGCTTGTTTGACCAGCAATTCCTGCTGCAACTGCCTTTCAATGCCCAATTGTGCTTCTGTTCCGGGCAGTTGTTCCAGAAATTCTAGCTTGGCCGTACCGCCCAAAACTCGTTCTGCTTGCTGCGGGTCATTTACTCCGGGCAACTGCACGAGAATTTGGTCTTCTCCTACTGTTTGGACTAATGCTTCGGAAACACCCAAACCGTTAACGCGGTTTTCGACAATCCGCCGCACTGCTTCTAACATTCCCTGGTCAATTTTGGGAATTGTGGGGGTAGTTTTTACCTGAATTGTGAGTTGCGACCCTCCTTGCAAGTCTAATCCCAGCCGCGTCGGAATTGTTACTATTACAGTAATGGCGGCGATGATTAGAACAAAAATTAGGGCTAATAGGGAACGTTGTTTTTGCATATTTAATTATTAGTCATTAGTCATTGGTCATTGGTCATTAGTCAGTAGTTAGGTGCAAGAAATAATCAATCTGTGCATCCGTTTTTTAGCATCAATTTCCTGCTGGATATCGTTAGTTTTAGCGAACAACAAAAGAGTGATAACTAATGACTAATGGCTAATGACTGATGACTATTTATACTCGCAAAGCTACCATTTTTTGGACGGCTTCGACAATTTGATTGGGCTGGACAATTGTCAGTCTTTCCAAATTGCCGTTGTAAGGTGTGGGAATATCTTGTGAAGACAGGCGCAAAACCGGTGCGTCGAGTTCGTCAAAAAATCGATCGCTGATTGAGGCAATTAGTTCGGCACCGATGCCTCCTGTTTTCATGCACTCCTCTACAATAATTACTTTGTGAGTTTTGCGAATGGATGCGCCGATGGTCTCCATGTCCAGAGGTTTGAGAGAAATTAGGTCGATTACTTCTGGATCGTAACCTTCTTTTACCAGGGCGGGCACGGCTTGCATGACGTGGTGCCGCATCCTGGAATATGTCACGATTGTGACATCTTTGCCCGATCGCACAATTTCTGCTTTGTCCAGCGGCACTAAATATTCTGTTTCTGGCAAATTTTCTTTGAGGTTGTAAAGAAGAACGTGCTCGAAAAACAGAACGGGGTTATCGTCGCGGATGGCTGATTTTAACAGTCCTTTGGCGTTGTAGGGAGTCGAACAGGCGACTATTTTCAAACCCGGTACTGCTTGGAAATATGCTTCTAGGCGCTGGGAGTGTTCCGCGCCGAGTTGCCGGCCCACACCGCCGGGCCCACGAATTACCATTGGCATTTTGAAGTTGCCGCCGGATGTGTAGCGCAGCATTCCGGCGTTGTTGGAAATTTGGTTGAAGGCCAGCAGCAAAAAGCCCATGTTCATGCCTTCGATGACCGGCCGCAGTCCCGTCATTGCTGCGCCTACTGCCATGCCTGTAAAGCTATTTTCGGCGATCGGGGTGTCGAGCACTCTAAGTTCGCCGTATTTGTTGTAGAGGTCTTTGGTGACTTTATAGGAACCGCCGTATTGACCTACGTCTTCGCCGAGTACGAATACGGCGGAGTCGCGGGCCATTTCTTCGTCTAACGCCTCGCGGAGGGCGTTGAAAAGTAAGGTTTCTGCCATAGGAGGTTAAGCAATGATTGCAGGAGGGTCAGACTAGAATATTAACCTTTTGGGGGTGTGGATGAGGATGCGATCGCAAATTCGGCAGTTAAAACCTGAGATTTTGCCAATTTTTATCATAACATTTGTATTATGTCAATGAATATTTAAGTAATGCAACCTTAGCTTTAGGGTGTGTCGGGATCAACAATCCTCAATAAAAAGCGACAATCTAGTAGCGACGCACCTGTGCTTGCAAGACTCGTGGAAACAAACCTATATGTAAGGTGCGTCGCCACTCGAAAAGTCGATATAATTTAGAGATTAAAAATGGCGACGCACCCTACGAATACTAAGCTTTTGTCGCATTCTATGCCGTTTAACAGCAGAAAAACACCATGATCCAGACAAAAACTCAACTAACTCTAGAAGAGTTTTTCGCTCTTCCCGAAGGAGAAGGTGATATTACCTACGAACTTATTGACGAGCAAGCAGTGCCGAAGATGTCACCTAAAAAATTTCATTCTCGCCTCACCCGAAGCCTAATAAAAATCCTCGAACAGTGGGGTGAGGAACGGGGAGAAATTGGTGTAGAATGGGCGGTAAGATTAACCCGCAAGGGGCGAGACTGGGTGCCACTACCCGATCTTTTATATGTTTCTTATCAACGCTTATCTCCTGACTGGAATCAAGATGAAGCCTGTCCTGTAGTCCCCGAATTAGTCATAGAAATTATTTCACCAGAACCAACTTTCGGTCAGTTAGCTGCTAAAGCGAGAGATTATTTAGATGCTAAGGTATTGCGGGTTTGGGTAGTAGATAGCAAGGCGAGAAGCATTACAGTTTTTTACCCCGATGCAGCACCGCAGACTTATATGGGAGATACCCTATTAACAGATCCACTTTTTGATGGATTAGAATTTACGGCGGAACTGCTATTTCAAATGGCCAAAATACCATAAACTTTTTTGGGATGAGCGTGTGTTAGTTCACAAGCTATTCCATATTTAAATCAATCTTGTCAATGACGGGCATTCGATGTCGCAATTTCAACCCTAGCAAAATCCAGTCTTCCAAAGTTGAGCGCGACTCATTTTCACACTCTTTTAAAGTTGAACCAAAGGCGATGACTCCCTTGCAAACCGGAATTTTCCCAACAAAGCTATGATCTTCAAGTTTGTCATACATAGCCTCAGCCATTGCTTTGTCAACGTATTCGCTCAGGATGAATTTTACAGTCATTGAGTTTCCTTTTGCTTGTCGAATATTGGAATCTCCTTCACAGTTACATCCATTATATTTGTTTTTGTCAAGTTCCGGCATTTAGATTTCCGAAAAATGTTTTTGCAATAAATCGTGAATAAATCGATAACGCCGATCGCCCGTTTTTTGCAGCAACAAGCGATCGCCCGCAGCATCGAGAAAACGCTTGTAATCCCAAGGAATGTACCCGTTCGACCACAGCACCAGGCGCAATATAAACCTTTCAATCCCCGGAATTCCCGGTAAAAAAGCACTAATTACCGCAGCAACAGCACCCGCAATTATGCCCCAAATTGACCCGGAGACTAGGCTGGCAATTAATCCCAAAATCACCCAAATCAGCCCGCCAAGCAGCTTAACTCCAAGCTGATACTTGCGCCGTTCATCGGCTGTTTGCAGCCAGCTAGACGGTATGCGATCGAGGTAAAATTCTTGAATTCCTTCCTGTTCCATCCTTCTCGCCAACCATCCCAGCCAGTAGCGAATTTGTTCGGGCCGCAGTTCCTTACCTCTGGGATACTGCTTGACTTGCCCGGTGATTTGGTGGCGAATATAGGCAGTTAAGAGATATTTGCGCTGTTCTTCGGCCGAAGTTATGCGCTTCCAAGCTTCAATTAAAATATCGTCGTAAGCCAAAGCCATCATGCTCAAAAGCAACGGAACTTTTGCCAATTTTAACAACTCCGGCTCATGCTCAATGCTGTACCAAAGTTCGCGGCTTCTGGCTTCTAGCAGATAATTTTGGATTTTAGTTTCTGTTAAAGGTTTCAATAAAACCGCTGCTTGCAGGCGAAATCGACTTTCGCAGTTTTTGTAAGCATCAAAACTGCTGCAAGCTACTAAATGTTTGGGTTTAAATTCGCTTTCCACAAACTGATTGATTGCTTGAATGCAGCTATTTTGGCGGTAAGTTTCCACTTCGTCCAAGCCGTCGAGGAGAGGCAGCAATTGTTGTTCGGCGAGCCATTTTTTGCCCACTGCAGGAGAGATGCCGTATTTGAACTGAAGTTGAGCAATTAACCAATCGGCGATCGCCCCGGATTCTGCTTTCCACGATCCGAGTTCAAACAGCACTGGTACTGGAAAACTAGCATCTTTTTGGGCGCGGGAAATTAACACGCGAGCTAATTCTAGCAGCGTCGTAGTTTTGCCTGCACCCGTCGCTCCCAAAATTACCAATTTGCCACCGGTGCGATCGAACACTTTGGCAATGCTGGCTTTGGGAGGAAGCCGAAAACTCGGACGGTTCCCCGCTTTCACTTCCACATCCCAACAGCGGTTAACACCAACAGGCGACGAGTCTTGACTGAGGTTAGCCAGCACAGCAGCGTGCAAAGACTGCGCGAGGCCTGCTTGGACTTCCTGCTTCACCTCCTCCAATAATCGATCGCGAGGCGGTTGTAATCTCAGAGGAATCAATTTTGACATTTTATGTACCTCGCGCTGAACGCTTACTTTCGCAAATTTGCGCGCAAATAACCCAGAGCAAGATTACCATCAGTATAGGCGTCCAGTATATATTGACTCAAATTATTGCGACAATTATGGATCTGAAATTTTATCTAAAAATCCTGACCAAGAATTTCAAAGGTGGTACCCGCCACGTGATTTATCCGTGGAATCAATCCCAAATCGAAAATCTAAAATCCTCAAGCCCCCGAATTTATCTGGCGCAAGTCAATCCAAAATCCAAAATCTAAAATCTAAAATCGAATGACCCTGTGGCCCGCACTAGGTGTTTCCACTATAAATTAACTGGCGATCGCCTCAACTCCCAAACAAAAATTATTAGTATAGATACAGAGAGGGTTTTTTATGTCATTTACGAAGCGTCAAATCATCACAGTAAGCTTAGCAGGAGTGGCAACAGCGGTGGGAGTGGCTGTTGCAACTATACAGTCGGGTGCGATGAAACAATCCGATCTTCCCCTTGCAGAATCCCCGGCATCCACCAGAAACCAGATTGCAGCGCCGACGAACAATCCCAAATCTCTGCAACCAAAAACCCAAGCTGCGGAATCTCCGAAATCCCAAGCCCAACCTGCAAAAACCCCGGCTGTTCAATCCCCGCTAGTTGCAGGAGTCCCTCCACGAAAAGTTGAGCCAGTAGTTGTCACACCCCCAGATTCGGGTTGCAAAATCAGTATGGCTGTAGTCAGCGATCCGAATCCACCGCTAAATGTGCGATCGATCCCGCAAGTAAGGGGCAGCCAAATAGTAGGAAAACTTAAAAATAATACCTTTGTTTCAGTTGCCGAAGAACAAAACGGTTGGCTGCGAATTACCGATCCGCCCGGTTGGATTGCCAAAAACCGCACCGAAAGCAGTTGTTCTAACGTCAACCAGCAGATTAATTTTCGGCCGGGAGGAGATGAGGCAATTGTTAAAGGTCGAATTATCGGCGGCGGCAGCCACTCTTACCGGATTCGCGCCCGAAAAGGTCAAACAATGACTGTTAGGAATCGGAAAGATGTTTTTCCGCAAATTATAACTCCTCGTGGCCAACTATTAGCAGGAGAGCCTTATCAAGGCAATGAAACAGAGTGGACTGGAAAAGTGCCAGTAACAGGCAATTACACATTACAATTAGACTCGAATTTCCGGGGATACGAATACGAATTTTCGGTACAAGTGCGATAATTTCCCTGATATCTGTAAGGACACGGGAGTACCCATTAGTGACAACTTAACGTCAAACCCAATCACAGACTGGTGTTTGAGTATTAAGCTCAGATCCCCCCTAGCCAAGGGCGGGCACGGGGGCACCGCCCCTACGAAGGGGAGTAGGGGCTGGGACAAGAGTCTTCTCAAAGTCAACCCCTAGCCTTCTTAAGGGGGATTTAGGGGGATCTAGACTCAGGTAAAACAGATATTTATCAAGGGTTTCAGTCTTAAGTTGTCACCAATGAGCAGTGCCGTGTCCTACCCGAATCTGCGACTTTTAATAAATAGTATAATTAAGGAATCGCCCCAAGGGATATATCAAGAATCGCAAATTTCTGCCAATCTTCCGAATCAAAGTGCCACCATTCGGTTGTGATACCCATAAATCCGTGTTTTTTCATCGCATCCTTAAGCACTTGACGATTTTTCCGAGATTCTGCGCTGCCGCCTTGATAATCTCCGTGAGCTTTTTCGGTAAAATCATCATAAGGAGTAGGCATTTCTAATTCTTTGCCAGTGCGATCGACTAAAGTCAAATCAATAGCAGCACCGCGATTGTGCCGCGAACCCCTAGCAGGATTAGCAACATAGCGCGGATCTGGCCACGCTTGCCACATTTCCTTAGTCACAGAGAAAGGCCTGTAGCAATCGTAAACTTTCAAACCCAATCCGATTTTTTCCAAATCTGTTTGAACTAGCCCTAACTTTTGAGCAACAGAACTTCTCAAGGCGCATTTCGATATAGGGTAAAGTTTTCGTTTCAAGAAATTGTTAGTAGTGGCGTACCGGATATCGAGGCGAATGTTGGGATTTACTGTGCGGATGTCAACCAGTCGCGCCCCACTGGGAAGTTGACTCATGAAAATACTTTCAGGTACTACTGGGTTTGGTTCTGGTTGGGTAATTTGCACTTGTGGCGGCTCCTGGGCGCGGACAAATGTTGTATGGTGCAGACCGATCGCACATAGCAACACTAGCATAAATGCGATTAAGTATTTTCCAAAACGATTAAATTTCATAGCTGTTCTGATTGCGAGTGTTAAAAAGTAGATTGAGGTCGTTGTTCTATGCTATAACCAATATTATGATGTCATCGTGACAGCAAGGGGAGCTATGAAAACTGCAATTTCACTTCCAGATTTAGTTTTTGAAGAAGCCGAGGCTTTGGCTAGTCAGTTAGGGTTATCACGCAGTGAGCTTTATACAAAAGCATTGCAGGCGTATCTGCGGCGACACAACCGCGAGAGAATTTTGAGCAAACTAAATCAAGTCTATTCTGAAGAGTCCTCTGAACTAGATCCAGTCTTAGCAAAGATGCAATTTATGTCCTTACCCCATGAGGATTGGTAATGTATCGCGGAGAAATTTGGTGGGCAAACTTACCCTCTCCAGTTGCTTCAGAACCTGGATATCGTCGTCCCGTCTTAATTGTTCAGGATGATACTTTTACTCAGAGTCGTATTAGCACTGTAATCGTTGTCATCATTACTTCTAATCTGCGGTTAGCAGAAGCACCAGGTAATGTCTCGTTACCGAGTAAAGCCACAGGTTTACCCAAGGATTCTGTGGCTAATGTTTCTCAGCTTTTTACTGTGGACAAAACGTTTTTAATTGAGTGCATTGGCACAATCCCACAGGAGTTACAGGAAGAAATAGATGAAGGATTACGATCGATCTTGTATCTTTAGTAGGAAATTCAAAAAATTTTTAAATTCCCAAGCGCTGATACACTAAATCTAAGTGCCTCAATTGATACTGCGGATCGAAACAATCATCAATTTCTTTGCTCGTCATCTTAGCTGTTACCCGATCGTCCTTAGCAATTAAATTGTAGAAATTGCCGCCCGGTTTGTTCCAAGCTTCGTGAGCACAAGATTGCACAATTTTGTAGGCGTCTTCGCGACTTGTGCCTTTTTCTACTAAGGCTAACATCACGCGCTGGCTGAAGATGACTCCGCCGTACAGGTTCATGTTTTGCTTCATATTTTCGGGATAGACTAGCAGGTGTTTTACTAAGTCTGTGGTTTCTACTAACATGAAGTGGGTGACAGTGGAACTGTCGGGCAAAATCATCCGTTCTACGGAACTGTGAGAGATGTCTCTTTCGTGCCAAAGCGCAACGTTTTCTAAGGCTGCGACGGCGTTGGCGCGGACAATTCTCGCCATTCCTGTGAGTCTTTCCGATCGAATCGGGTTGCGTTTGTGGGGCATGGCGGATGAGCCTTTTTGCCCTTTGGAAAAGAATTCTTCGACTTCGAGAACGTCGGTGCGTTGCAGGTTGCGGATTTCTACTGCAAAACGTTCGATCGATGCTGCTAAGAGTGCTAAGGTTTGGACGTATTCGGCGTGTCGATCGCGCGAAATGACTTGAGTGGATGCGGTATCGGGTTCGAGTCCGAGGTTTTGACAGGCGATCGCTTCAATTCGCGGGTCAATATTAGCATAGGTTCCGACTGCACCGGAGATTTTGCCGACTGCAATCGACGATTGCAAATTCACTAATCGGTCGCGGTTGCGAAAGACTTCTGCCAGCCATCCTGCTAGTTTAAAGCCAAAGGTGATGGGTTCGGCGTGAATTCCGTGCGATCGACCAACCATGACGGTATTGCGATGCTGTTGAGCCTGATAGCGAATAGCTTGACTCAATTCTTCGACACGTTCTAACAAGATATTGACGCTGGCGACTAATTGCAGCGCCAAAGCAGTATCGAGCACGTCGGAACTGGTTAAGCCGAGGTGAATGTAGCGGCCGGCATCGCCTACATATTCGTTGACATTTGTCAAGAAGGCGATCATGTCGTGGCGGACTTCGGCTTCAATTTCGAGGACTCGTTTCGGGTCAAAGTTAGCCTTAGCTTTGATTTCTTCGACTGCGGCGGCGGGGATGTAGCCGAGTTCGGCTTGAGCTTCGCAGACAGCGATTTCTACTTGCAGCCAGCTTTTCAGTTTGGCGGTTTCAGTCCAGATGTTGCCCATTTCGGGCAAGGTGTAGCGCTCTATCACGGTGGGAGTTGGGGAATGCGATCGTCCTATTGTACATCTGCGAGGGGGTGCAAGGGCCATAGGATTTAGCATGGGGCCCAGAAACCGGGTTTTTTACGAAAATACTTTGTTTCAGCCCGCAGATTTGGTAAAAACCCGGTTTCTTAAATCAACTCGGTTTTTGTCGTTTGGGCGATCGGCTACAATATCCTAAACCTCATTAGCTGGCATTCTTCTCTATTAGCCTATAACCATGAATAGCCATTATAGTCTCATCATCCAGTGGTCAGAAGAAGATCAACTTTTTGTGGTCAGTTTGCCTGAGTTTACCGATGTCATGCAGCCTTGCACTCACGGACACACTTACGAAGAAGCGGCAAAACACGGACAAGAATTGTTAGAAACCTTGATTGAACTCTATCAAGAAGATGGCAAACCTCTACCAGAACCTCAGACTTTGGGGAAACGATTACAGATAGCGTAAAATTCTTGTACAATGTCTGCTACCATTCACTTATGCCTAAGAAGATTAGAGAATTGAAAAGCCTATTACTAAAAGCAGGATTCGTTTGTCAGCCATCAAAAGGCAGTCATAGTAAGTGGAAGCATCCCAAATTAGCCAAGGTAATTATCATAGCTGGCAAAGACGGAAATGATGCTAAACTATATTTAGAGAAGTCAGTCAACGAAACACTTGAGGCGCTAAGGCAAATCGAAGCAGAGGAAACAGAACCATGAAATATACAGTTGTTATCCAATGGTCAGAAGAAGATCGGTGCTTTGTCGTGTTTTTGCCTGAATTTGAGGATGTAATGCAGCCGGTAACTCACGGAGATTCTTATGAAGAAGCTATCTACAATGCACGAGAGGTACTGGAGTTACTAATCGAGAGTTGTCAGGCTGAAGGTAAAGCATTGCCAGCAACTAAGAAGCTAGAACGATTATTTCAGGCTGCTTAAATTTGTTCAAAGCAATATCAGTCAAGTATGGAATAAGTGCAAAGCCGATACACTCTGCTAAACGGGGCGGCACGGCATTTCCAATTTGCCACATTGCCTTTTTCATCGAACCTTCAAAAATAAATGAATCCGGGAAACTTTGCAATCTAGCCATTTCGCGAGCTGAAATAACGCGGTTGAGATAAGGATGAATATGAGTGCCGCCGTGATTTTCTTTAACAGTCATACTCGGTTTTCCCGGATACTGTCGCTTGAAAGCATCGGCGTAGCTTTCATACAAAGAACCGCCTGGTGGAACTTTAGCAAGTCTTTCCATGTACTCAACAGAATGACGAGTCCATTCGTGGTTAATTTCGGGGATGGGAGTATACTCTGGTAAATCATCAATTGCTGACTCAATCGCTTTGTATTGTTCGGGCAAAAATTGCGGCTTCGGATAGGGATTTGGCATCCCAAATCTATTGGCAATAAAAATGGCTCGCGGGCGGATTTGCGGGACTCCATAGGTTGCGGATTCCAGAATAGCAACGGAAACGTGGGGATAGCCAATTTCCTCAAAAGCCTCGCAAATGGCTTGCTTAACAGCTCCTTTTTGTATAGTCAATATTCCGGGTACGTTTTCCATGACAACATACCAAGGACGTATTTCAGAGACAACGCGCACAAACTCTCTAAATAAGCGATTTCGAGGGTCGTTGGGGTCGCGTTTTCCTGCAACTGAGAAGCCTTGACACGGCGGCCCGCCTACAACCACATGAACTTCTGGCGAACCAATTTCAGCGAGCAACTTTTGGGGATTTAAGTTTTTTATATCGTCGCACAAGTGATGGCAATCGGGAAAGTTTTTTGTGTGAGTTGCCGAGGCGATGGGATTAATTTCAACACTTGCTACTGGTCGAAAACCTGCTTGCAATAAACCTTGGGTCATGCCGCCAGCACCGCAAAAAAGATCGACAAATGTATAGTCTGATTTTGGCAGTGACTGAGATTCAATATCAATGAATATCTTGTACGGATCGCAGTCATTTGCTTCTAGTTCGCGTTGGATGCGTTCGTAACGCCCTAATTTTGCTTTCTTCTGCTTTTTGGCAGGAATTTGTTCTGACTCATTTGAGAATAAAGACAGTTGTATTGCTTCCATTTTATATTTTTTTACTGCGTTCTATCTGATGTTGCCCATTTCGGGCAGGGTGTAGGGATCGATCGCGCTTGGAGTCGGAGAGTGCGATCGTCCTATTGTACATCTGCGAGGGGATGCAAGACTCAGAAACCTGGTTTTTGTAGTTTGGGCGATCGGCTACAATATGCTAAACCTCGTTAGCTGGCATTCTTCTCTATTCGCCAATAAATGGTTCCAAATAAATAGCCATTAATATTTTGGCTTGACTTCGCCCTTGAGTGCATTTACTCAAAAAGTATTGCGATTTTCAGGGTTATTCGCTAGAATAGCCAACCTGTCAAGTAAAAACATCCCACCAACAAGACAGACATTTCCGACATTCGCTTATGACCATTGCCTATACTCCACCTTGGCTGCTGAACAACGGCCTATTGATGACGTTGTACACCGCATTAAGGGCTAGTCGCCGCTGGGAAAAGACGATCGCTGACCCAGAGCCCCCTTACCGAGAACACATCTTTACTGGTGCCTGTGGAGTCCCGATTTTCGGCTGGGTTGCCATCCCCGAAAATCCCCGATATACCATTGTCGGCACTTACGGCATTACTGGCGATCTGGATAATCAATGGTATCTCAAGCTACTAGGCCGTAAAGCTTATGCCCAAGGCTGTGCAGTGGTGTTATTTGACTGGCGAGCTCACGGCAAAACTGCCCAACTCTCTCCCACCCTGACTTCTGATGGCTTATACGAAGGCGAAGATTTCGTTCGGATTGCTGCGGCTGCTAAAGAAATGGGATGTCCCGCCCCTTTTTGGTTCACGGGTTATTCTCTGGGCGGACAATTAGCCTTGTGGGCTGTAAAATCAGCTCAGACGATCGCAGATTGGGGGCCGGACTTAGGGCTCGAAGAGTCAGAACTAGCAGGCGCGGCGGTGATTTGCCCCAGCTTGGACTCGAACCGTTCTCTGTCTTATCTAGTTAAAGATGAGTGGGGGAAATTTTTAGAAAAAGCGATCGCGCGACAGTTAAAAAAACTAGCAAAAAACATCGCCGCATCGCATCCAGGGGCGATCGATCCTGCCGCCATTGAACGCGCCAACAGCATTTGGGGCTTTGACCACGAACTGGTAATTGGCCCGTTAGGTTTCTCCTCTGTGGAAGAATACTATGAGGCTAGCAGCGCTCTACACATTTTGCCTCACCTCAAAAAACCCACTTACATCCTTTATGCAGCCGACGATCCGATGTTTGACCCGGTGCTTGTCCCTGAGTTGCAAGCCATTGGCGCGAACAATTCTGCCTTAGAATTAGTGGTGACAGCCTACGGCGGTCATGTTGGGCATATCAGTAGTAAACGTTGTCAGCATCAATTTGGTGATAGCGATCGGTGGTGGGCATGGAATCGGATTTTACAGTGGTTCGATGCCTTGAGTGTTGATTAAGATTATCAAATAAAACCTTAACACTCCTCGGCAATAGTTGCGGGGAGGAAAGGATTAGGGGGTTTAATCCCTCCAGTCCCGAAGGTTAAAAATCTTTCGCAAAAACACCAGACATCTGGGTGCAAGCTGAATGGATTACTGAGACACAATTGTGCATAATTTGCACAGCCAATTGACTTAACCTCGATGTGACAACAGCATAAGGATTAGAAGCAATTTTAGTTAAAAACTGGTGAATAAATATCGATTAATTTATTCGTTTTTTTGCGAATTGTGTCAGCTATTAACTAGGTAAAACTAAAGCTCCAACTCTCAATCTAATCAAACCGCAAATTGCGATAATTACTCTCTGGTATTTAGAGTTCGCTGTAGTTGGCTAGCATTGTTAGTGTTATCATCCCACGTCCTTGATTGATGCCCTCGTCCTCGGCAACAACAAACAGCACCGCCTCGTACAAAATCTTATTTTAGTTGAGAGACGGGGCGATCGCATCAAAACCAAAGAAACCGGGTTTTTGGGCGTGGCTGTCAGTTTTAACGAAGTATTTTCGTCAAAAACCCGGTTTCTGACTGCCTGCGCGTCAAACAAAAGAAACTAAAGAAACCGGGTTTTTGGGCGTGGCTGTCGGTTTTAACGAAGTATTTTCGTCAAAAACCCGGTTTCTGACCACCCGGCTTCGATTTTCAGCTTTTAGAGAGAGGTAAAAACTCGCCCGATCGCTACACTATTAACTAGGAACTCAGCAATTTTGGAGAAGAGGTGAATTGAAATTCGTTTCCGACCCGCAAATAAAAGTCAAAATCCGCAAAATGAACGAGCGGGTGCGGTGGCAAGAACAGTCGATCGTCGATCGGGGAATCGACCAAACTCGGATGGTTTTGGAATCTCCAACCACCGACTCTCCAGAGTTTTCGTTTTTAGTCGTAGGCGACAGCGGCACGGGAAATCACCGCGGCTACAATCCCCAGCGGCAGATTGCCGAACAGATGGTATCCGAGCGCGAAACTTGCCGTTTCGTCCTCCACACGGGCGATGTCGTTTATCTCGTCGGTTCCAGCGAATATTACTTGCAAAACTTTATTCGCCCCTACCGAGAATTTATAGTCGGCGGCGAGCATCCCTCTCGGATTGCCTACGATCGCATGGTGTTTAACTTTCCGTTTTTGCCCGTACCGGGAAACCACGACTATTACGACTTGCCCATAGTCTACGGGATTCTTTCAGCGACAGCTTTGCCGCTGCGGCGGCTGTTGGGTTCCAAGTTGGATCTCGATGTCGGCTGGCACGGTTCCGATCGCGGAAATGCCTACGCCAAAGCGTTTCTCGACTACCTGCAAGCTCACAAAATGCCGGGAGAACTCGATCGCCACCTAGACGCCCACTACACCGCCAGCACCAGCACAGGCCGCTGCATCCGCTACCAACCCGGACGCTTTACCCGCTTACCCAACCGCTACTACACCTTCTGCAGCGGCGGCATCGACTTCTTCGCCCTCGACTCCAACACCTTCAACGAACCGTTACCGATCCCGAAAACCAAACAGGGCGACATTCGCCGCCAGGATTTGGAACTCGATCGGCAGAAGTTGGAACAAGAAAAATTGGCAATGCTCGAAATGTGCGATCGGCTCAACCCCCAAATTCCCGAGGAAGACGAACAGCTAGACGACTTGGGCGCCAAGTTAGAGCAAGTTGACGAAATGTTGATGGATATTGACAAACAACTGTCGTCGCACAAAACAGCCGCCACAGACGTTGAACAGCTCGAATGGCTGAAAAAAAGGCTGATTGCGTCTTGGGCTGATTCCGAGGTGCGGGGGCGGGTAATTTACCTGCACCATCCCCCCTACGTGACAGAGGCGACAAAGTGGAATCAAGCTCAAACTTTGGCGGTTCGGTTGCGATTGCGCGAGGTGCTTGACGGGGTAGCCGATGCAGTTGGGGAAATAGCGCGGGGGCGTCCGCTAGTAGATTTGGTGCTGACTGGCCACGCTCACTGTTTGGAATACCTGCGGACTGGGGATACTGGACACGGCGACTCTGGGATTAATTGGATTATCTGCGGGGGAAGCGGCCACAGTCTCCGCCGCCAGCGCCCGGAAGGGCCGATGTTGCAGGAAGCATTGAGTCCTGAAGCTTATCGATTGGCGCGTGAGTCTGGTTCCGAAACAGCCAGCCGACGGGTAGCGGAATCTTTGCTATTTGTCGGCCGCAGCGGCCAAGGTTCCCACAAACGCCGTCCTTATTCGTGTTTGCGGATTGATGTTCTCGATGGGTGTCCCCCGAAGTTCCGCATCCGACCTTTGATTGTCGAACGATTTGAGGGGAAATGGCAGGATATCTCGATCGAACCTTTTGTGATTTAACTTTCGTTTTTCTGTAAGTCTCCATCGCCCTTAAAAAGGTGGACTTTGACCGATTCCGGTTCCCGCCTTTTTAAGGCGCCGGGGGCGATCGAGCTCCGAATGCTGGCACAAAATACTCGTATTAACTTAATTGAGGAGAAAAATTCAATGATTGCTAACTTAACCGCCACCGGCTGGGAAATAATTTACCACCGCGCCCATGCTTTACTCGCCGCCCAACTTGGCGGACAGTGGAAGCGCTCGAAATCTCCGCTTCGGTTGTACGAAACCATAGCCGCGATTTCGCATCACGATGATTTGGAGAAAGAGTGGGAAGAAAATATTTTAACTGAAGCGGGCGCGCCCTTTGATTTTACCTTGCAGACGGAAACTTCTCTGCCGAAAATTAAAGTCATGACGCAGAATGCCCTATATCGCGGTAGGTGGGTAGCCATGCTGATTTCTATGCACATGAGCTATCTCAATGAAGGAAAGCGGGGAGAGTCGAAGGAACTAGACGAGTTTTTGGACGAACAACTGGAAAATCAAAAAAAATGGCAAAAAGAGTTGAATATTTCTGAGGAAGATGCTAAGGCAGCTTATGCTTTTTTCCAGTGGTGCGATCGGCTATCATTAATTCTTTGCAGCCGCGAGTTACCCGCCGGAGAACGAGCTTTAGAAATTAGTGTCGGCCCGGACGGCAAGCGCTACGATATTGTACAGAACAGCAACGAACTCGTGACTGTAACTCCTTGGCCTTTTGAAGAAGATAAGTTTACGGTGAACGTCGAA
The DNA here is from genome assembly GCF_036700545.1 of Microcoleus sp. SVA1B4. Taxonomy (NCBI): domain Bacteria; kingdom Bacillati; phylum Cyanobacteriota; class Cyanophyceae; order Oscillatoriales; family Microcoleaceae; genus Microcoleus; species Microcoleus sp. SVA1B4. Next base: position 55,756 of record NZ_JAUBPB010000002.1, on the reverse strand, counting down.
GCGTGCCTTTTGGATAAAGTTAAGTTCGACAGCAACAAAGAAATAAAGGAAGCGTTGCACAAAGCTCCCCGCGAAGTCTTAGAGTGGACTTTTGTCAAGTCTTAATTAAACCTTTGAAACATTGGTGAGGGTTGTTGTCGAAGTTTAGCGGGCATGGCCTTTGTGTTAACTTAATCTTAAAACCATGTCTCATATTATGTCGGGTCGATTACCCCTAATACGGTAGGGGCGGGTTCACGAAAAATATCTGCCAATAATTGACAATCTCAAAAACCCGCCCTGTTAATTGCTCGATCCGACATGATATCAATCAGCATTATAGTTGAGTCTTTATCCCCCCTAACCCCCCTTAATAAGGGGGAGTAGGGGGTGGACAAGAACACTCAAAGTCAACTCCTACTCCCCTTATTAAGGGGGATTTAGGGGGAGCGAAACTTCGATATAAACGTTACGTATTACCTATTACCTATTACCAACTATGAAACGTTCAGCTTGCCTAATTTTCAATCCCGTCGCCGGCAACAGCAACCCAGACCAAGACTTAGCTAAAATTCAGGAACTTTTAGAGCCTTTTATTGACTTAGACATTCGTCTGACAACCCCAGAATTAGACGCAGATCAAATCGCCCGCGAAGCAGTTGCTAGGGGAGTTGAAGAAATTATTGCTTCTGGGGGCGACGGCACATTATCAGCAGTTGCTGGGGCGATTGTGAGCACAAATATTCCTTTAGGAATTATTTCGCGGGGAACGGCTAATGCTTTTGCTAATGCTTTAGATATTCCAAATACAATTGAAACCGCCTGCGCCACTATTTTGGGAGGGTTGACGCGGGTGGTGGATGCCGGGATTTGCAACGGTGAAATGCCGATGGTTTTGTTAGCTGGAGTGGGTTTTGAGGCAGAAACCGTCGAACTAGCCGATCGCGAAATGAAGAACCGCTGGGGAATGCTGGCTTACATTCTGTCAGGAATTAAACAGTTAAACAATTTAGAAAGATTTGAAGCGGAAATAGAAACCGACGATAAAATTATCCACCTTACTGCTGTGGCCGTAACAGTAGCAAATGCAGCGCCGCCTACTTCCATTTTAGCTCAAGGCCCGGCGGGGATTGTTTTTGATGACGGCTTGCTGGACGTGACGCTGGTTGCGCCTGAGAATAAAGCTGGGGCGATCGCAGCTTCTTATCACCTATTGCAAACCGCTTTGAGCGGCAATCCTACCGATCGCGATGACATCGGTTATTTGCGGGCAAAAAAAATAAAAATTACTACCGATCCGCCTCAAAAAGTGGTTTTAGACGGGGAAATTATCGGCCTGACTCCGGTTTCTATTGAGTGCGTTCCGGGAGGTTTAACTATTTTTGTACCGCGAGTTGAAGAAGCACCAGTGGTGGAAAAACTCACTGGTTTAGCGGACATCGAAGTTACATTGAAGCCCTCAACTTAAAAATTTTAGCGAAACAAACAAAAAGAAAGACCGCCCGGGCGGTCTTTTGTTTTTAGGCGTCTAAAATTTGGCGAATGCGGCGCTCCAAACGTTCGAGATCGAGTCCGCCTTCATCGCGGCTGATGCGTCGCACGGTGACGTTAACATTGCTCAAATCGGCAAGCAAATCTTGCAGGATTTCTTGTTGCTGCCGAGCTTGAGTTATTTCGCGCGGTTCCTGCACCAAATCGCGAACAATTGTATCTTCCGCGCGCGAAGCAACGATCGGGTCTGCTTCGCCGTCTACGTGCACGAAAGTGCGCCGACCGGGCCCCCGTTCTTCTTCAATTGGTATTACTGCTGTTACTCGATCGGAGCGTACATATTTGCCAAATCCCAGGTGGACTAAGACAGAAGATTGTATTTTCATAGATAGCAATTTTTATTTGTTAGTTATCTATATTTTAACTTTTAGAATTACGATATAACAACTAAACTGAGAGCTATTATTACTACAATATGTGTCGGTTTTTTCTCGATATTATAGTTGTCAATTTGAGGGAAATATGGTAATATATTTTACGAGATTTCCACGCTGTGGCAGGGGTTGAAATATTCGCATCATCCCACAGTGTGCCAGGGGTTGAAATATTCGCATCATCCCACAGTGTGCCAGGGGTTGAAATATTCGCATCATCCCACAGTCCGGCAGGGGTTAAAATATTCGCATAATCCGACAGTCCGGCAGGGGTTGAAACCCCCGCCTCATAGCGAAAGTCCTCTTAAGAGGACTGAATAATTTATTGAAAATTATCCAATTTGTGGGTAAAAAATTCGCAAATAATGTTAGTGCATATCAAGATAATACCTGGGTCGAATCAAATTACTAAATAAAATATGATTCCCTAGTCCTCTTTAGAGGACTTTTGCTATGAGACAGGGGTTTCAACCCCTGTCGGACTGTCGGATTATGGCAAATCTCGGACTGTTAGATTACTGTCGGAATATGGCAAATCTCGGACTGTTACATTACTATCGGAATATGGCAAATCTCGGATGGTTAGATTACTATCGGAATATCGCAAATCTCGGACTATTAGATTACTGTCGGAAGATGGCAAATCTCGGATTGTGCGAATCTCGGACTGTCAGGGCGCGACAGTTGGCTGATGGGTTAACATAAAAATAGAGCAGTTTGCGATCCGCAGCGCATTTCAGGGACACAGCCTACCGATTCGAGATTTGAGCCTTACTTCCACGGAAAAACAGGAAAGCCTAAATCATGTTAATTAGTCTCGACTTAGTTATCAGCCTCCTGACGACAATTCCCTTCGGCACCATCAAAGACAAGTTTCAGCGCAACGAAACAGTTATCAAATTATTAAAAAAATTTAACCTCGACCCCGATGCTCCGCCCGCAGATTTTAGCGGAGTTTATGTTTATACTTTAGTAGAATACGGCGCTGGCAAACCCAAGCAGATTTTAGAACTGTTTCGCCAAAAAGAGATTGAATCAGCATTTCGCAAAGCCTTCGAGTCCGATAGCCCAGCCATTTTAATTAAAGCAGGCGATGACTATCTGAATGAAAGTGCTTTAGGCAAAGAAATTCGAGATTTAGGCCTTGACCCCAGACGGGAATTCATGGCATTTGCCGCCGTGTTTATGGAAGTAGCCAAGCGAACGCGGACGCTGGGAGATGTGATGGTGGGAAATGCGATCGCCTCTTTGCAAAAACGCCTATCTATGGTAATGGATCGCATCGAACGCCTCCCCACTATCGAAGGAATTCGCACCGAATTTGCACGACTGGAAGATCAAGATTATCCCGCACTTCCCGCTGCAGCATCAACTAATATTCAAAAGTCTCAAGCTTTTATTTTATCACAACAAGTTCGAGGTTGGTTTGAAACATTAAGTTATAAGTTTGAAACCTATCAAATCTCGGAAGATAACTATTTTGAATGGATTATCAATGTCCCCGTCAGACGCAATCGGTACGATCGCATTTTAGTGCGCGGAATAGCCGGAGAAGCGGGACTCAGAGACATCTCAGCCTTGCGCGAGTCGGTAGAAAAACAGCGCACCGATGAAGGATGGTTAGTTACGGCCCGCCGCATCAGTCGCGCCGCGCGGGATGAGGTAGAGAAAGATGAAAATCGTAATTTAGCTTGCTATACCTTCGATGAATTACTCGACCAAGATGCCGATTTTACCGCTTATCTGGATTGGCTAGAAACAGAAATTACTAGCAGAGAAATTGATACTAAATATGTGCCGCTAGCCTGTACCAAAGAAGAAATTGACCCCGATACTCACCGCAAGATAGGCGTGAGTCATTATGACGGGCGAGATGGCTGGATCGAAGGTTATATTGACCTGTGGTTAAATGACCCAGTTAAAGAACATATTTCAGTTTTAGGAGAATTTGGGACTGGGAAAACTTGGTTTGCGATGCACTATGCTTGGATGGCACTGCAACGCTACCGAGATGCTCAAAAGCGCGGCTTAGAACGCCCGCGTTTGCCGTTAGTAATTCCTTTGCGAGATTACGCCAAAGCAGTTAGTGTCGAGTCGCTATTTTCCGAGTTTTTCTTTCGCAAGCACGAGATACCTTTGGCGGGTTATTCGGCTTTTGAACAACTGAATCGCATGGGCAAGTTTCTGCTGATTTTCGATGGTTTTGATGAAATGGCCGCTAAGTGCGATCGGCAAGAAACCATCAACAACTTCTGGGAACTAGCAAAAGCCGTCGTTCCCGGCGCAAAAGTCATCCTCACTTGCCGTACCGAACACTTTCCTGAAGGCAAGGAAGGACGAGCATTGTTCAATGCAGAACTGCAAGCATCAACAACCATTTTAACAGGCGAAACTCCCCAATTTGAAGTCTTAGAATTAGAGAAATTTAACGACGAGCAAATTGGGCAAGCGCTGTCATTTCAAACAGAAGCGGCGACCGTCGAAAAAGTCATGGGAAACCCGCAGTTATTGGATTTAGCGCGTCGCCCGGTGATGACCGAGTTAATTTTGGAAGCATTGCCCGACATTGAAGCTGGAAAACCAGTCGATATGTCGCGGATTTATCTGTATGCGGTGCGGCGGAAGATAGAGAGAGATATCAAAGCAGAACGTACTTTTACTTCTGTAGCAGATAAGCTTTACTTTTTGTGCGAACTGTCTTGGGAAATGCTGTCTACCGACCAAATGAGCCTGAATTATCGCGGTTTTCCCGATCGCATTCGCAGCTTGTTTGGTTCTGTCGTACAAGAGGAAAAAGACTTAGACCACTGGCACTACGACATGATGGGTCAAACGATGCTGATTCGCAATGCTGATGGCGATTATACTCCAGCGCACCGTTCGTTATTAGAGTTTTTTGTCGCTTATAAATTTGCAGCGGAATTGGGAGTTTTGGCCGCAGATTTTACGGAATTAGTTGCGCCTGAACAGTCTTGCGTCAATCCTGATGCAGCGCCTCGATCGTACACCTGGTCTAATTATTGTCGGCTTCAGGCTCAGAAGAGAAATAACAACGAACTTATCGCGCCTTTAAAGGGATTTGTTGCTGAAGATTTAGATCAACTTCTTCAGAGTTTCGGACAAGCGCCACTGACGAAAGCAGTCATGGATTTGTTGTTGCCGATGGTTTCTGAAACCGGGGTTTTGCCTCTTCTAGAAATTCTGGAAGCAACGCGAGGTAAAACAGAAAGCGAGGTGGGTTATGTGGGAGGGAATGCGGCGACGCTGTTGGTCAAAAAGGATAATGCTGTTTTGGAAGGAAAAGACCTTTCTCATACCATCATTAAAGGTGCTGATTTTACAAAGGCTAGCCTGCGACGTGTCAATTTTGCTGATGCGAATTTAGCAGAGTCTGTTTTTGCTAAAGCCTTTCGTACAGTTAATTCGGTCTCATTTAGTCCAGATGGCAAACAATTTGCTACAGGTGGTAGTGATGGTGTTGTTCGTTTGTGGGATGCAGTCAGTGCCAAAGAACTTTTAACTTGTCGGGGACGCAAAAATTCAGTGCATTCAGTTGCTTTCAGTTCGGATGGTGAATGGCTTGCCAGTGACAGTGTGGACAATAGTATCAAGCTTTGGGATAGTCATACTGGAGAATGTTTGCGGACTTTCACCGGACATGAAAATTCCGTGCGTTCAGTTGCTTTTAGTCCCGATGGTGAATGGCTTGCCAGCGGCAGTTATGACAAGACTATCAAGCTTTGGAATAGCCATACAGGAGAGTGTTTGTACACTTTCACCGGACATAAAAATTCTATCAGCTCAGTTACCTTTAGTCCCGACGGTGAATGGCTTGCCAGTGGGAGTTTTGATAATACTATCAAGCTTTGGGATAAGCATACAGGAGAATGTTTGCGGACTTTCACCGGACATGAAAATTCGCTTCTTTCAGTGGCTTTTAGTCCAGACGGTCAATGGCTTACCAGTGGCGGTTATGACAATACTATCAAGCTGTGGGGCAGCCATACCGGAGAGTGTTTGCTGACTTTCACCGGACATGAAAATGGGGTGAGTTCAGTTACCTTTAGCCCCGACGGTGAATGGCTTTCTAGTGGCAGTTTTGACAATACTATCAAGCTGTGGGGCAGGCATACCGGAGAGTGTTTGCGGACTTTCACCGGACATGAAAATGGGGTGAGTTCAGTTACCTTTAGCCCCGACGGTGAATGGCTTTTCAGTGGCAGTTTTGACAATACTATCAAGCTTTGGGATAGGCATACCGGAGAGTGTTTACGGACTTTGACCGGATATGAAAATGCGGTGTTTTCAGTCGCCTTCAGTCCCGACGGTGACTGGTTTGCCAGTGGTAGTAGTGACAATACTATCAAGCTTTGGGATAGGCATAGCGGAAAGTGTATAAAGACTTTCAAAGGACATAAAAATAGAGTGAGTTCAGTCGCATTCAGTCCCGATGGTCAATGGCTTGTCAGTGGCGGTTGGGACAACACAGTTAAACTTTGGAATATCCATACAGGAGAGTGTATTAAGACTTTCACAGAACATAAAAGTTGGATTTATTCAGTGGCCTTTAGTCCTGACGGTAAATGGCTAGTTAGTGGTAGTTATGACACTACTATTAAACTCTGGGATAACCATACCGGAGAGTGTTTTCTGACTCTCACCGATCGTGAATCTAGAGTGCGTTCAGTTGCTTTCAGTCCCGGTGGTGAATGGCTAGTCAGTGGCAGTAGTGACAATACTATCAAGCTTTGGAACAGTCATACTGGAGAGTGTTTGCAGACTTTTACCGGACACAATAATTGGGTGAATTCAGTCACTTTTAGTTTTGATGGTGAATTGATTGCCAGTGGTAGTGATGACTATACTATCAAACTTTGGGATAGCGATACCGGAGAGTGTTTGCGGACTTTTATCGGACATGATAATTCGGTTTATTCAGTCGCATTCAGTCCCGAAAATCAACAGTTTGCAAGTGGCAGTTATGACAACACTATCAAGCTTTGGGATAGCAATACTGGAGAGTGTTTGCGGACTTTAAGCGGACATGAAAACGCCGTTCTTTCAGTCGCATTCAGTCCCAGCGGTGAATGGCTTGCCAGTGGTAGTAGTGACAACACGATTAAACTCTGGGATGTCAATACAGGGGAGTGCATTAAGACTCTCACAGATGGACTTTATGAGGAGATGAATATCACAGGAGTTAGAGGTTTAACGAAATGTGAGAAAACGACGATCAAAGCTTTAGGGGCTGTTGAAAATTAATCATCGCAAAGGAGGAAGTATGCAGTCAGCAATACGGATTACCACCAAAGTTCTTGCAGGAAATAAACTGGAAATTCAAGTGCCGCCTGGATCTGTGGGCGAAGAGGTTGAAGTTTTTGTAATTATACCAGAAAAGCCTGAAGGCGGGCGGCGTAAAGTGTTGGAATTGCTTACAGAAATCCGCAGCCGTCATGTTTCCAGAACTGTGGAAGAAATTGACCGGGAACTAGAAGAAGAAAGAAACTCATGGGACAACTAAACCTACCATCCTTTGCTACAATTTACTTGGATACACAAATCATTATTTACACCGTTGAAGCTAACCAGAATTACTATTCGCTTCTTCAACCCTTGTGGCTGAAGTTTCAAACAGGTGAAATTGAACTTATGACCAGTGAATTGACGTTACTGGAAACCTTAGTTTTCCCTCTTAAAAATGCTAACACTATCTTAGTAAGTGACTACGAACAACTTTTATTATCCTCAGATATACAGCTAGTTCCCATCACTCAATCTGTACTGAGAACAGCAGCTAATTTAAGGGCTAATACCCATCTCAAAACCCCTGATGCTATTCATGCTGCGACAGCCATCAGTGAAGGTTGTACGCTGTTTCTCACCAATGACAATGGATTTCGTAATGTTCCCCATCTATCTGTTGTCATCCTGACTGATGTTTTGGCATCATAATCATAGGCGCTCGCATTCCCAAAAGAATGCTATTCTTCCCTTTGGATATATCTGAAAACCTGTTCAACGGTCAGGTTGAGTTCGGGGAAGGCAGATGACCAAATACGATTTCTGATAGGGCTTACCCACGGGTGGTCAGAAACCGGGTTTTTTACGAGAATACTTCGTTGAGGCCAGCAGAAACAGCCAAAAACCCGGTTTCTAACGTACCTACTGACTAAACTGTTGAGCGTAGTAGCCTGCGTAGCGATCGCCCTTTTCCAGCAACTCCTCGTGCGTCCCAGATTCCACAATTCTGCCTTTTTCCAAAACTAAAATACGATCGGCTCTCCGCACAGTAGCCAAGCGGTGAGCGATAATAAACACCGTGCGATCGCGCATCAATCTTTCCAGCGCTTCTTGCACTAAACCTTCGGATTCCGAATCCAGTGCCGATGTCGCTTCATCCAAAATCAATATTCTCGGATTAAGCAACACTGCACGGGCGATCGCAATTCTTTGTTTTTGGCCCCCAGATAAATTTACACCCCTTTCTCCTACCCAAGTTTGATAACCGTCAGGAAACTCACTAATGAATTGATGAGCGTTAGCAATCTCCGCAGCTTTTTGCACATCTTTCAGTTCATAATAAGATTGACCGAAAGCGATATTTTGAGCAATTGTACCCGAAAATAAAATCGTTTCTTGCGGTACAATTCCGATTTGCCTCCGCAGAGTATTTAAGGTGACATCTTGAATATCAATACCATCAATTAAAATCTGTCCCGCTTGCGGATCGTAAAATCTCGGTAGCAAATTTACTAAAGTAGTTTTACCCGCACCCGATGCGCCCACGAGAGCAATCATTTCTCCGGGAAGCACCAACAAACTCATGTTTTGCAGGATGGGTGTCTCTGAGTTATAGGCAAAATTAATGTTGCGATATTCGACTTTTCCGGTAACATGGGGAAGTTCAGTTGCCCCAGGCTTTTCGACTACTGTTGGTTGAATTGCTAATAATTCAAAAATGCGATCGCTAGAAGCCTCTCCCTGCTTGAAATCGCCGTAATTAGCAGTGGTAATGGCGATCGGGTCAATTAAAAGTGCCACCCCTGCGATATAACTGATAAATTCAGTACCTGTGAGATTTCCTTGAGAAATTTGCCAACCTCCCAGGAAAAAGAGCAAAATCACGCTCATAGCTTCCAGAAAGCCAACTACAACGAACTGAAGTGCTTTTATTCTTTCTGACAAATACTTAGCGCGGCGGTTTTGTTCTGCTTCTTCTGCAAAGCGGGCAATTTCGTAGTCTTCAGCCACAAATGCTTTGATTAAACGAATGCCGCTGAATACTTCTGTCAGCAAAGCGGATAAATCAGAGATGCGATTTTGACTTTGGCGCGAGTAACTTAGCAGTTTCTCGCCAAACCAACCAATTAAAATAGCCATCAGCGGTGCAATAATTAATGCACCTAAAGTTAATTGCCAGTTGAGATAAATCATATATCCCAGGACAGCAATTAGCTGCAAAACACAAGGGATAAACTGATGAAAAAATTTATTTACGACTTCGCCAATGCGGTCAATATCTTCTGTGAGGCGGTAGGATAAGTCTCCGGTTTTGGCAGTTTCAAAGTAGCCGATATTAAGTTTTTGCAAGTGGGAGTAGACTTTTTTGCGAATTTCTAAAGCAATAGTCAAAGCGGCTTTTGCCATCAGCGTATCTTGACCGTACTGGGCTGTACCGCGAATTAGAAATATAATGGCGCTGAGTGCAGCAATTTGAGCGAACCCTTGTAAATCTCCTTTACCTATAAATTTGGCAGTTTCGCCAACTAGCCACGCTATAATTGGCCAAAATATGGTAAATACTACCGTACAAGCTAATGCTTTACCGATGGTGTGTTTTTGGGGACGGAGGTAGGGTAAGATTTGCCAGTATGTCGATCGAGTTTTCAAGATATTTTGCCCTCGCAAATTCTGTTTTTGGGAATCTCTGCAAGAATATTCAAACTTCGATCCCCCCTAACCCCCCTTAATAAGGGGGGGACAAGATTATTATTGCAAGTTCCCCTTTTGAAGGGGGATTTAGGGGGATCTCTGCGTAAGTCATAGAGATATCTGAGCCAGAATATGATAACAGCGATCGGTAAATAATACTAATTCTCAAAACTCATGGAATAGTTGCTGTAGGGTGCGTCGCTATCTACAATCTTCAAAAACAGCGACAATCTCAAAGCGACGCACCTTACTATAACCTCGATCGGGTTTCTGGAAGTGGGTCGCCATTTATCAACAATCATTCTTGCCCGTCTGCATGAGTCGCTAGTACCTGAGCCCCCGCCACAACTTCGCCCCGAAAGGCGGCTGACTGTCCGGGTGCAAGAGTAACTGGTTGAGCGAAGATAAATCCGTTGTCAATTAAATTGCCTGACTCGTCCAAAACTTCATAATTAACTTTGACATTCTTGATTGTTTTGCAGCCTCGATTAAGCACTTGACCGCTGAAAAAGTTACCGTCATAATTAGCCGCCGCAATTGAAATTTTTGCAGCGATATTGGAACCGGGAATGCAAGTTTGGACAGTTCCCGAAGCTGGCTGTTTCTCGCACAATTTGCCCAAGTCTACTGTTTTGCCGTCGGGGGTTTTCATGTAGCAAAACGGCTCGTCAACTGGTGATTTTTGAGCCATTGTATTTGTAGCGTCTCCCAGCAAATGAAGAGCAGATATCGGCGAGATTAGAAAACTCGATAAAGCTACTGTTAAAGGTAAAATAATCATGTTTTTTGGCAATAACTTGTACATGATAATTCATATATTTTTTACGTTTGCATATCTCTATGTATGGTGGATCTCATGACTAATTTAATTTTTTGGGCGGGCTAGAAGCCCAACCCCTACTCCCCACAAGAATTAGATGCACGGGCTAGGAGCAACGGCCCACAAGAATTAGATGTACACCTTACGAGATTATCTAATACTCGGCTTTCTATTCCTAAGATTCCGCGCTCCGGGAATTTTCCGGCTGGGACGGCGATTGTTCAAACTGCTCGCAGTTCGAGTATTCACAGCATCAGCAGCAGCTATTAAACCTAAATCTTGCAAGATTTCAACAGCCGCCCTTTGTCCAGTTTCGCAACCGCCTTCCATGTAACCTTGATTTTCCAGCGAAGTGTGTTCTCCGGCAAAATATAAATTGCCAACTCGTTCGCCTTCAACGCCGTACATTTGCGTCCACTGTCCGACTAAATAGCAGGAATAAGAACCTTTAGAAAAGCGTTCTCCCGGCCAATATGCTCGCACAGCTTTGCCCGATCGCAAATTTCTCACTCCGGGAAAAACTCTTTCAAATTGGTTCAAAAATCTTTGTGCTTGGTCTTCTGGAGTTCCGGCACCGATCGACAAACCCTGCTTTCCTCCTGTAAAATTAGTAACTAAACCGTTAGGAGTAGGAGCGAAAGGCGTAGCTTCCCAGGTATTCTGGAATCCTAAATCGCTATAAACAGAAGCAGTCGATCGATAAAGTTCCCGCCAAATGCGGCTGCGGTAGCCAGTAATTAACTTAGAATTAGTACCGTAACCCAATTGCTCGATCGCCCTGCGCTTTGGTTGGGGCAAAGGTACGTTAATTTTAACGTCTCGCAGAGTGCTGAACGGTAAAGTTAACAAAACTCGCTCGTAAGTGCGATCGAACGCGCTTAGTCCCGATCGCAAATTTACCCGATAGCGGCCATCCGGCAAAAGAGTAATCGCTTCCAAAACCGTCCCCGCCTCGATCGAACCAGACAATTGACCCGCCAAACGGTTGATAATTTGACTGTTGCCGCCGTCAATTTGATAGCGCTCATCGCTGTCGCCGTACAATTCAAAACTGCCCGCTTCAGAACTGATTAAAAACAGCAGATTTAACGCCGACTGCTCCTCGGGATCTCGACCGTATTCCGTCGTGTAAGCAATGCGGAGTAACTGCCGGACAATCGTGCTAATCTCGGCTTGGTCTACATATTCAGCGATCGAAAGATTGTCCAATCTTTCCGCTGCTTCTGTAAAATCAAGATAGCTAATTTCATCGCCAACCGCCTGCAAATCAGCAGTAATTTTACTCGCTAGTGGCGCAAAATCGGCGATTAATTGCTCAAGAGAAAAGCGCCGTCCTTGAAAGAAAAAAGTATCCTTCACCAATCCACTCTGCACTTGGGCTAAGTCGATCGCCCGCAAACCCAATTCCGTCGCCAGCGAGATTAAATTAGTGTGGCCGGTGTCAATAAATTCTCCCCCCAAATCCGCCGGAATCAGCGTTCCAGCCACCTTGGGAATAGTGCGTATCCGCCCCCCCACGCGGTTGGTTGCCTCGATTATATCGGCACGCACGCCCGCTTGGCGCAAGCGATAGGCCGCCGTCAAACCCGCAATTCCCGCACCCACAACCAAAATCGGCGATCGTCCACCCTGTTGAGCAAAAGCTCCCTCTCCCTCCCTGGTAAAAGTCGCAGCAGCGGCAGCCCCCGCAGCAGCTAAACCCCCGTGCAGCAAGCGGCGCCGAGATATGGCAGAATTAGGAATGCGATCTGTCAGCATCCCCAGCAGTTCATCAGCCGGAATGCCCGTTTCCCTTGATTTCTGGGCAATGCTTGCAGCGCGGCGCAGCATTGCCATCAGTGCAGATTTAGCCATAATTAAGACATCCTCACAAAACAAAACTTTGATGTAAACTGGATTCTCGATCGTGCAATTTCCAGACTAAAGTCCAGAGAGATTTTTTTAATAATGCTAACCCTCAGAACACTGTTCGACAGCAAATTTTATCTCGAAAACAACCCAGATGTCGCCGTAGCAGTTGCCAGAGGCACGGTATCGAGTCCCTTCGATCACTACCGAAAAATTGGCAAATTTGAAAATCGCGACCCGAATGCCCTGTTCGACGCCAGCTATTATTTAGACACCAATACAGATGTAGCGGTATCAGCCAAACTCAATGGCTTTTCAGGGGCCGATCACTTTATCAGATTCGGTCAATTTGAACTACGCAACCCCAACCCATTCTTCGATGTTAATTTTTATCTAACAAGCAACCCCGACGTGCTGACTGCAGTCCAAACCAATCAATTTACCCCATTTGAACACTACTTCAAAGCCGGTCAATTAGAAAACCGCAAAGCCAGCATTTTCTTCGATCCCAGCTTTTATCTAGAAAAATATCCGCTGGTAGCAGCAGCAGTCAATAGCGGCGCAGTTAAAAGTGCGATCGACCATTACATTCAATTCGGTCAACAAGAAGGATTGTTGAGCACTCTCCCCGATCCCGCCGACAATTTGAACGCAGCACAAAACCTGGGTATTCTCACAGAAATTCAAACGGCGAGCGATTTTGTGGGAGATGCTGAACCAGCCGACATTTACAGTTTCATCCTCAATACTCCCAGCCTTTTCAGTGTAACTGTTGACGGTTTGAGTGCAGATGTTGATGTTGAATTAATTCAGGATCTGAACGGCAACGGCGCCGTTGGATTAGACGATATTATTGCTTCGTCTAACAATTTAGGCACGTCTTCAGAAACAATTGTCAGTAATGGGGCTTTGCCTGCGGGGACTTATTTCGTCCGCGTTTCTCAATTTCAAGGCGATACAAATTATGACTTGAGATTGCTAGCCGCTCCCTCAGTAATACCGCCCCAAATTTAAGAAATCAATCGATTTTAAATTTTAAATTTTCGATGGAATAATTGCAGAATTTACCCACGGAATTCAGAAACACCGTGGGTTATGCACCTTCCTCCAGCAAAGATAATAAAGCTGCTTTTTGATGGGCTACATAAGCCACGGGATTCTTAGTTTTTATCGCCTTACCTTCTGCCACTGCTCTTTTTAACCATAGCCGCATTTGCCCTATTTGAACATCCAGAATTTCCGCAAGAGATTTATCATCTAACGGTTGCTCTAAATTACTGAGAATTAAGGGTAAAACTGCTTCGTAAATATCTTTTGGAGGAAATTGGACTGTTGGTGTTTTCTCGTGTACGCGCGGCGAAGCTATCCCGTAGGGAATCGCATCTTGCGAAGTTCCATTAGATGCAACATCTATTTCTTCCGAGGCTGGTGCTTCCACTTCTGTTTTTGCGGATACAATCTCCGATACTGAGTTTAACAGTGATCTATTTACTGCAATATCCGATGTTAATGAGTGTGTCACTTCCACATCTGTAACTGCGGCTTTAATTTCTAACAACGAACCTTGTTGTTGTGGGTTTTCCTTGGTTTCTATGGCAGTTTCGATCGCTCCCAATTCTGATGCTTTAGCTTCCAAAATTTCCCTTAACTTTCCCCTTATTGAACTCCCAGGTATAAATAATGGAAATGGCAAAGGTTGTGCTCCCCGTTTCAGCAGTTGGCGATTGCCTTCTGGTACGGCATCATCCAGCACAAAAACCGGGACATCTTTGATCTTTTCTAGCGCTTCCACCGCACCCGCCCAAGTACCGCCAGTACCGACGGAACAACTGATGACAAGGGCGCGATCGGCTAAGGCATAAATATATTTGTTTCGCCCCATCGCATTCCCAACATTAAAACGAGCATTGGGATCGCAAGCAGATACTAAAGTTAGTCTGCCTTCTTTAATGCCAGCGCGATATTTTCCAGCAACAGCAGAAGCGGCCAAACTGTCAGCCAGTACGCCAACAGCCGTTCCTCCCGCCTCCAGCGCGCTTAACATTGCCGCCGTATCAACCCCGCGCGCGCCGCCTGAAATTACCTGTATTTCTTCTTCGGCGCAAATCTGTGCAACTCTCTGAGTGCGATCGAGTCCTTCTTCATCAACATCGCGAGAACCGACAATAGCTAATCCTCCCTGGCCTAGCAATTTTATGTTGCCAATTCCATAGAGAATTGCTGGTGCTAAATGTTTCAAGATTTGCTTGAGGCGCTTGGGGTATTGAGAGTCGCTTCTTCCCAATATCCACAGCCCTTGATTCGTCCATTTTTCAACAGCTAAACTCAGCATTACCCCTCGTTCTAATAATGCCGAAACTCTGTTAAAGTCAAGCTTACTTGCCGGAATTGATTGTAACAAATTTAAACAATGTGAACTTAGCAAATCCGCTGGGCGCTTCTGATTTTCTAGCAGCCAACCAGCCAAATAATTATATTCGCTAAGCGTTAGAGGCTGCTGTTCTGTTTGCCGATTTTGCCCGAAGCTGGCGCACAAGAGTAAAATTGCTTGAGTATCTGGTGGTAGTACATGATTCATATATCTAATCGGCGAGAGAGTTGAGGGATAATGCTAGCGGAAAAACTGGCCCGCTACCACGTTGACGTAAAAGTGCCGCAATGACTGTAAAAGTCCATCGGGAATCTACCATATCGTCAACTAAGAAAACTGTTCCTTTTATTCCTTCCCAAGTGTCAATCGCAAATGCACCATCCAAATTATGAGCTTGCTGATAACTATTATTCATCTCTTTTTGAGGTCGTGTTGGGTTAATTTTCCGAATGACTGGCTGAAAGGGCAAATTTAATCTATTGGCCAGCTTTTGAGCAAAATTTGGTACTAACTCGGGACGATTTAAAGAAGGTACGCAAGTCACCCAAGTGGGAAATGGTTGAGGTTGCCAGCGCTGAATCATTTCAAAAGCGCCCTCAACCAGTGCATCATTAAAATTATTATCCCGATACTTACCTAGTTTAACTAATTCTCCCCAACCTGCGTCACCCCATAAAGACAGAGCTCTTCCGGCTTCGGCTATTAAATTAGGTTTAATATTTCCCGATAAACGGTAAATTGGAAATGCTTGAGAAGGCCATTGTTTTCGGGGTTCGATAATTCGATCGCACCGCCGCAGGTACTGAGTTGCTTGATTTACCATTTCCAGAGAAGGTGTTTCTGGCAGTAAAGGTTTACCCAAACACACAGCACATTTGCCACAGTTAGTTGGATTGGGGTCATCTAATTCTCCTGCAAGAAAAGCCATGAGGCATTGTGTGCTTTCGCCCATGTATTCTCGCATTTTATCTTGTTCTTGGCGGCGAATTTCTGTCAAAAGTTCAATTTTATCGGTGTCTGGCTGATAGTTGACGGGGGTAGCGCACCACTTGGAACTTTGTTTGATCACCGGGGCGGGTGATTCTAGGGATAGTAGTTTTAAAACTTTTTCAATCAGCCCTCTAGAAAGATTTAGTTCTTGCTCTAATTGGAGAACAGATAAGCCATTATTGGCTTGGTTTAGTGCGTGTAAAATTAATTTCGTATGAGCTTGAGGAGGAAAAGCTGTCCTAATAAAATAGTTGGTAATGTCATCATCTTCATCGCCACTTAAAAGGATACCATATGCTTGTTCTACGGCTCTACCCGCTCGCCCTACTTGTTGATAATAATGAACGGCGGAACCGGGACGCTGGTAATGAATGACAAATCCTAAATCTGGTTTGTCAAAACCCATTCCTAAAGCTACAGTTGCAACTAACGCTTTAATTTCGTTGTTGAGGAGTTGGTCTTCTAAGGCTTCTTTCTCTACATTCTCTAGCTGGGCGTGGTAGGCTTTAGCATTAATTCCTTGAATGGTTAACCAGTCCGTAACCCGTTCGGAATCTCTGACAGTTAGGGTGTAAATAATGCCGCTTCCCGGTAAGTTGGGCAACTGTTCTGCTAACCATGCCATTCTTGCTGCTGAACTGCCCAGAGCGATATTTTGGAGTTGCAAGCTTTCTCTAATTAAGTTTCCTCTGATGACGCGGAGATTTGAACTTAATTGCTCGACGATATCGTTAACAACTCGGTTGTTAGCTGTAGCGGTTGTTGCTAAAACAGGTATGTTTTGAGGAAGAGCTTGTAAAATTCGGACAATTCGGCGATAATCTGGTCTAAAATCATGTCCCCAGTCGGAAATGCAGTGGGCTTCATCGACGACAAATAACCCAATTCTCGGAGATATTGGTAGCAGAATGGTGTTTGTAAAGTCTTGATTGGCGAGTCTTTCGGGGGAAATTAGGAGAACATCTATTTCTCCTGCTAGCAACTGAGTTTTTACGAGTTGCCATTCCTCTGTATTGGAGGAGTTAATTGTTGCTGCTTTAATACCAATTCGCTCGGCTGCCGCAATTTGGTTTCGCATAAGAGCGAGTAGAGGTGAAATCAGGAGTGTGGGGCCGGCTCCTCTATCTCGCAGCAGCCGAGTTGCTAAAAAATAGACTAAGCTTTTACCCCAACCAGTGCGCTGTACCACCAGCAGTTTCGATCGCTCTTCGATTAAAGAGGCGATCGCTTCCCACTGTCCGTCTCGAAAGTCAGCTTGTGTGTTGTTGAGGGCTATCTGGAGAAGCGATCGCGCCCGATTTTTCAATTCTACTGTCATATTGCTAACCTGTTGGTAAAAGTTCCTGATTTTGTAATTTAGTGCTAAAAATAACAGGACTAATTACTAACATGATATCACCAACTACCCAAGTCTTAATTCGTACTTTTTTGCCCGCTGGGAGAAGGCAAAGATTGAACAGGTGCCGGAGGCCAATTAGAGCGACTTCTCGTTAGAGTAGTAGACACCAAAGCATAGCCCAAAACAGCAGGAAGCACGATCGCACTCAGAAACACGATCGCCACAGCCCAATTCATCGCAGTCGAGATTGGGCCGTAATGAGTGCGGTAAGGGTCAAACGTTGGTAAATTAGGCATCGGGGCGTCCCGCAGCGCGATCGAACGTTTGAACCGCACCCGCCTGTCGTCTAGCTTTTCGAGCAAAATCCAGCCAACTTCCGCCTCTTCACCGCATAGCTTGTGAAAAATCGCAGGATTGCGGAACAAATCGTTGCTAGCCCGCACAATCTTGTACTCCCAAACCGTCAAATCAACAGAATTGGGATCGGATTTGGGATTGCCCTTGGATCGCGCATTTTCAGGCGCATTAAAATTACCATCTTGAGATTCGTACCGAGTCAAAACTTCCTCCTCCTCATCGCATTTTTGCCCCGCATCCCATTGCTCGTGGCTCACCAAAATACCCACAACCGCAGCCTCCAAGCCGAGACTGCCAACCATCAAACTCCAAATCAGAATTTCAACCATAAAAGGAGTTAAAAGTTAAAAATCAAAAACTCAAAAGACTCGCTTTTAACTTTCAATCTTTAATTTTTAAATAGCCTTCAACCACACAATCTGTACCCACTGTGCGCCAAGAAACCCGCTCTAAAGTTAAAGCCTCAGTCATTGCCGAAAAGCCCAAATCTCCCACCGGAGTTGGAGCTCCTTGGCCACCGACAATTTTAGGAGCAATAAAAGCCATAATTTTTTGAACTGCACCCTCAGCAATTGCCCTCGCGGCCAAAGTGCCACCGCACTCCCAGAGTACAGAAAGAAAAGATCGATCGTACAAATAAGCCATAACATTAGTCGGTGTCAGAGGCGAGAGCTCCACAACCTCCACCCCTTTGGCGATCAAAAATTCCTGAAATTCCGGGTTAACCCCAGGCTCAGTCAGCACCAAAGTAGCCGCCACAGAGGTTTCCCACAACCAAGCCGACTTCGGCAAATCCAGAGTGCGGCTCATCACCACCCGCAGGGGATTATTCCTATCAGGCTGGTGACTCGTCAGTAGGGGATTGTCCAGACGCACCGTATTTCCCCCAACAATCACAGCATCGCAGCCGACGCGCACCCGGTGAACCTCGCTGCGAGCCTCCTCGCCTGTCACCCAAGCGCTGTGGCCGCTACTGGTAGCAATTTTACCGTCCAAAGTCATCGCATATTTCAAAATTCCCAAAGGCCGGCGGTGCAAAATCCGGTGCACAAAAGCCTCGTTGAGTTTTTGGCAAGCTTCCCCTTCCACTCCCGCCACCACTTCAATGCCAGCCTCTCGCAACCGGGCTAGCCCAGTGCCAGCTACCAAAGGATTCGGATCGACCATGCCAGCCACTACTTTTGCCACCTTGGCCTTAACTAAAGCTTCGGAACAGGGAGGAGTCCGGCCGTAGTGGTTGCAGGGTTCCAGGTTCACGTAGACAGTCGCTCCTTCGGCAAGTTCCCCCGCTTCCTGGAGCGCAAAAACTTCGGCGTGAGGTTGACCGGCACCGGGATGAAACCCTTCGCCGACAATCTTGCCGTCTCGGACAATTACAGAACCGACAAGGGGGTTGGGTGCGGTTTTGCCCAGAGCACGGCGAGCCAATTCTATGCAGCGGCGCATCATGGCTCGATCGAACTCTTGAACTTCGCTGTTTTCCAGTTGTTTTGTACCTTGCTGCTGTCCGTTAGCTAAGCTGGCGATCGCTTTAGCGTGCGCCGGAAAAGTTTCCATGAGATTTTGCTATGATATCTATCCCTGAGTGTACTGAGTTTGATGCTAATTTTGGCAGCGAACCCACAATCAATTGCGGCGGGGGCAAAATGTACGTTACCACTGAGATATTGCACCATTCTCAATTAGCCTTTATGAACAGGCTTTCCGGCCTGTTCCACAAGAAAATTTATCTTTTGTGGAACAGGCCGGAAAGCCTGTTGCTGACAAGGGTGCAAGATGTGAGTTACCAGGAGTGAAGGGCTATTTAGGCCGATCGACCCGCGCGCCCGATCGCATAGCTTTAAGATTAAGAAACAATAGCAGGTGCTTGAGAAAACAATGAGTCAGGACATGGAGCGGGAATTTGCCAGCCGCGACGAATTAATTGCCTACGTGCGCCAACAGTTCCCCGAAGCCGCCGCCGGGGACAGCAGTGTACCCCCGATCCTAGGCGGGCGGAAAGCAGCCGAGACAGCCCTGCAACAAATTGACCCCGGCAAATACGCCTCAACCCGCAATTTCCTCAACGGTGCGGTAACGCGCTTGTCGCCCTATTTGCGCTACGGCATTTTGAGTCTTGCCGAAGTCCGGGATGCCGTGCTGGAGAAGGTGCGGCATCCAGAAGAAGCTGTGAAACTTGTCAACGAGTTGGGTTGGCGGGATTATTGGCAGCGACTCTACGCCGAATTGGGCAACGGGATTTGGGAAGACCGGGAACCCTACAAAACTGGTTACACTGCCTCATCTTACAGCGAAACTCTGCCGGAGGATGTCGTCGAGGGATCGACTGGTTTGGTTTGCATCGACAGTTTCAGCCGCGAGTTGCGAGAAACTGGTTATTTGCACAATCACCAGCGGATGTGGACTGCCGCTTATCTCGTACACTGGCGCCGCGTGCGCTGGCAAGCCGGAGCTCGCTGGTTTTTGCAACATTTGCTAGATGGAGATCCGGCGAGCAATAATCTTTCTTGGCAGTGGGTAGCCAGCACTTTTAGTCACAAACCTTATTTTTTTAATCGGGAAAATTTGGAGCGTTACACTAAGGCGGTTTATTGTCGCGATTGTCCTCTGTATGGGCAATGCGATTTTGAGGGAACTTACGAATATTTGGAAGGGAAGTTATTTCCTTTGGGAGAAAAGGTCGATCGTAGCGGCGGTTCTAAAAGTTGGGATCGGCCTAAAAAAGCTCGCAGAAATTAAAATGTCATTAGTAGACCTCTTGCAAAAATCCTTTTCCTCAATTGATGGGACGGGCTCTGGGGCCCATCCCACAAGAGTTATTTTTTCTTGTGGGATGGGCCCCAGAGCCCGTCCTAATTATTTTTGCAAGAGGTCTAGTCATTAGTCAGTAGTCAGTAGTTATCAACAGTTAACAGTCAACAGTCAAAAGTTAACAATTACTAATTTATGAACAATCCGATTATTTGGCTGCACGGTGACTGTTTGAGTCCTGAAGGCCCCGCTTTTCAAGCGCACCCAGAGGCACCGGCAATCTGGGTTTGGGATGATGCGCTGATTGATGAATGGCAGTTGAGTCTCAAACGAATGGTGTTTATTTACGAATGTTTGCTGGAGTTGCCGGTAGTTATTCGGCGGGGCGATGTGGCTGCGGAAGTTATCGCTTTTGCGATCGAATCCGGTGCGAATCAAGTGGTAACTACCGAAAGTCCCAGTCCTCGCTTTCAGGATATTTGCCGGAAAATTAAGCGATCGCACCCAGTAGAAGTTTTGCCACCGGAACCCTTTGTCCGCTACGATGGTTACATTGATTTGAAGCGTTTTTCTCGCTATTGGCGCGTCGCTGAAAAATATGTTTTCTAATTGTAATTGGAAATTGGAAATTGGAAATTGGAAATTGAAAAGAGGTGTTCTTTTCTCTTCTTCCCTCTTCCTTCTTCCCTCTTCCTTCTTCCTGAAATCCGTTACATCCGTTACATCCGTTACATCCGTTACAGAACTTCCTTCTTCCTTCAACTCCCCTTCAAACGCTCCAACAGCCATTGAAATCTCGATGCCGCCAAATCGGGATTTTCGACATTTCCCCGGAGGGCGTCCTCGCCGTCGGGATCTTCATATATTAAACCATCACTATCATCGCCGAAGCGTTTGACTGTACCCCGCAGTCTCGACGACAGAAATTTGGTAATCGCCCGATAAAACCGCAGGGAAAAAAGCACGTCTTGCTCGAGTTTTTCAGTTAACAGTCGCCGGGGAATTGACAGGATGAGGCACTCTTCAATTGCCGTGACGCTAGCAGAAGGAAGCCTCCCGTCTACAAAAGACATTTCGCCTAACACTTCCCCGGAAATAATTTTTCCAATTTCTTTGTCGCCCAAAGATGATACAGCAACGCTCAAAGTTCCCTCCAGAACTATGTACAGGGCGTCTAAGGGCTTACCTTCGGTGATCAGGGTTGTGCCGGGGAGGACTTGGGTGCGGGTGCCGTTGGCGAGCATCCAATCGATGTCGCGATCGCTCAATTCGCCTAATATCACTAGAACTTTGCTCATAAAGTCAGGTTGAGATGAGATAATTTGTATTTTTTTACTTGTTTAGTTGCGTGCTGTTGTGAGATGGTCAGACCCTGAGCGAAAGCGATGGCTAAACTTTACAAATAGAACACTAAATTTTACACAATTTTCATAATATTCAGTAATTTTGACACGATCGAGCCACAAATCTTTCTCGAATCGGTGGTATTATTCTACATTACTTGTCAGGAACCCTGCAGCAGCCGATCGCGTTGTATTAACTGCACTTGCTTGGGACGGCGGGGTTGCCCAAACTGTTTTAAAAGCTTGTTGTCTCTTGGTTTAGAGCTGGTGCGCCCTCAAAAACCGGATTTTTCCCGCGTGGCTGCGAGTGCAGCGCCCCCAAGTAAAGTATTGTAGGATGCAAGCGAGGCGAACGATCGACCCCTCAATTAAACAGGATTAAGGATGAAATCATCCCTAGGATTGATTTTTTGCCGATCGATCTGTAAATTAAAATTAGCCTCTAAACCCACCGTCCGTTCTTGAATCTAATCAGCTTGAGAGTTGACTATTCAACGGTAAAATGGCAATCTAGGAACAACACAACTCATATTTGTGTCTTTTTTTCCCAAAGCTCTCGACGTTCTCCCTCAAACACTTACACTTTTAACACACCCTTCATTGAGGAGTTGCTATGAATAGTCTATTTTCCAAGTCTACTTTTGCGTTAATAAATCTTGCAGCTTTAGCTGTTTGTTGTAGTACCATGTCAGCGAAAGCTGAAACTGGCAACTTGCCCGATGTCGCTACAACTGCAACAATCGCAGCTCAAAATATTGACCAAACTTCTGAGCCAGCGGCAACTTCAGCAGTTAAACCCGACGCAGAAACAACGGCTAGTAATAAAAAAATTGATTCAATCAGTTGGAGCGAACTAACAGAAGCGGCAGAGCCAGCAGCCTCTGAACCGGCCGCCAACTTGCAAGTATCTATTGCTGCACCCGAAAAATCGGAAGCAGCAACATCTGAAATTGCTGAGACAGAAACAGCGCAAAATACATCCATTGCTGCTGAGACCCAAAAGTCGGAAGAAACCGCTAAAATTGCTGATAATGGTGTCAAAGTGCAGTCAACAGTCGAGACTGTCAAAAAGAGCGATCGACCTACCTCAATTGTTGCCCAGAGCAATAATCTTGAAGTAACAGCAACAAAGGAAGAAAAAGAAGTCCAAACAGCACAAGAATTGTTGAGCAATCCTGTCAGCACTTCCGCCTCAGCTCTGACAAACCAACCGAAAGTTGCCCAAAAACCTGCAACTGTCTCCGAAGCAACTGAAAAAGTAGCTCAAGGAACTCAAATCCGACCAGGCCGAGCAACCCGTTCTGGGCCCAGCTACATCGGCATTGGCGGCAATCTAGGTTTTGGCGGAGATTCAGCTTTAGGCGACGGTTCATTTGCCATTATTAGCAAAATCGGTTTGACGAACAATTTGTCGGTGAGACCGACTGTTTTGTTCCAGGACGACTTAGCTTTTCTAATTCCCGTTACCTTCGATTTTGTATCTCAAAATACCGTCGAAGTCACCGAGGATTTTGTGATTACTGCTGCTCCTTATGCAGGTGCTGGCGTGATAATTTCTACCGGGGATGACGGTACTTTGGGCTTCCTGATTTCGGGGGGTGTAGATGTGCCGCTGACGAGAAATTTTACAGCCACAGCCGGACTGAATATTGGTTTTGTAGACGGAGCTGAAGTGGGATTGTTGGTCGGTGTCGGCTATACGTTCCCGAATATTGCCCGGTAGTGTTGCTGTTTGAGCAAACGCAGGAAAAATAAATATGTGCGGGGTTGGCTGTAGGAATACAGTCAACCCTTTTTGATGATGGAAAATCTGCCTATGCGATCGATGTAGGGTGCGCCATAAGCACAGACCGGTAATGTAGGTTGCCTCATCAGCACAGAGCGCCGATATTGATTTTTGTGAAAGATATAATGATGGTGCGATCGATCTGAGATGTTGCGTCATTTTCAATAAGGTTTTTATGGACGGGCAGGATGCCCATCCCACAATCAAATTCACTCATGAGTGGAACAGGCATCTTGCCTGTTCTTGAAAATGGTGCAACATATAAGATCGATCGCACTTTCTCACCAATCACCCGAAAAAACCGTGACTAAAACAGAAATCTTAGCAGCACTCAAAAATCTGACAGCAGAAGAACGCCTAGAAATCATTGAAACAGCTTCGCGGATGATGCGCGAAGAAATAGAAGAAAAAGCCCAGCGCAAAGTTGAGAGAAAGCGGAGACTCAGAGCCGCAGCAGAAGCAGCGGTTCCTTTGTATGAACCAGGAGGGCCACTGCACGATTTGTGGTCGCCCGACAGCGAACCCTATTTCGATTCAGAGGAAGAATACCTGAGCGCAGGGGTAGAAACTAATGCGTAAAAGCGAAATTTGGCTTGTCAGACTAGATCCAACGGTGGGAGATGAAATTGGGAAAACTAGACCTGTTGTGGTTGTCAGCGATGATGAAGTGGGAAATTTGCGGCTCAAAGTAATTGTTCCAATTACAGCATGGAACGATCTTTTTTCCCGCTTGATTGGATGGTGCAGCTCGAACCGACATCAGAAAATGGCTTGGCGAAACTCTCCGCCACCGATACTTTTCAAGTCCGTTCCGTTTCCCAACAAAGATTTGTCCGACAACTCGGAACCCTGTCCGAGACAATTATGGAAGAAATTACAGAAGCACTGACAATTGTTCTGGATCTAGATTGAATAACTAGGCAACAGCGTACAAATAGTGTTATTTATAGATAGATTGTATGGCGCGATGGCCTAAATGATTCCTATACAACTTACACTCAAAAATTTTCTCAGCTATCGCGAAGCTGCTTTAGACTTTCGCGGCCTGCACACCGCTTGCATTTGCGGGCCTAACGGTGCTGGAAAATCCTCCCTCTTAGAAGCCATATCCTGGGCAATTTGGGGCTGTTGCCGCAGCGATACGGAAGACGATATCATCCATATCGGCGAAACTGATGTGCGCGTTGATTTCACTTTCTCCACAGGCGGCCAAATCTACCGGGTGATTCGCAACCGCCGACGCGGACAATCGGGAAGTTTGGAATTTCAAGTAGCAACAAACCCCCCCTTCCCCCCCCTTGGTAAGGGGGGGCCACAAGAAGTGAATTCTTCCCTTGGTAAGGGGGGGCCACAAGAAGTGAATTCTTCCCTTGGTAAAGAGGAACCCGAAGAAGTAAATTCTTCTCCCCCCCTTAGTAAGGGGGGGTCGGGGGGGGTGAATTTTCGCACGCTCACAGACAAAGGTCTGAGAACAACTCAGCAAAAAATCCTCGAACACATCAAACTAGACTACGATACTTTCATCAACTCGGCGTATTTGCGGCAGGGGCGAGCTGATGAATTTATGCTCAAAAAGCCGATCGAACGCAAGCAAGTTTTAGCCAACCTACTCAAACTCGACTCCTACGACACTTTATCCGACCAAGCCAAAGATACGTCCAAACAATTTAAAGCTCAAGTCGATGTACTCAAACAGAGTTTGCAAACCGTACAAGAGCAACTGCAACAAAAAGAGACCATCGCCTCCGAACAAACTCAATTGCAGCAAGCAACCGATTTACTTCAGCAGCAGCAGCAAGCCGACACAACCGAGTTACAGCAACTGCAACTCCAGCACCACAACCGCCAAACTTGGCAAAAACTCCTCGCCGGCCACCAGCAACAGCACTACAATATCACTCAAGAATGCCGCCGCTTGCAGCAAGAACTTAGCGCAGCCAAACAGCAGCAAAATGAGCTACAAGCCCTCCTAGGGCAAGAAAAGGAAATAACAGCAGGCATCGCGTATTTCCACAGCTTGCAAGCCACAGAAGAAAGTCTGGCGGGAAAATTTAAGGCAAACCAACAAGCCCAAAATCAGCGCCAGCAATTGCAAGAACAGCAGCGGCAAGAACTGAGCTTTTTGCAAAGCAAAATTCAGCAATTGCAAGCTCAATTAGAGGTTTTAGAACAAGATGAAAAAGATGTTCTGGAGATTCTCAAACAGCAGCCGGAGGTTGACAAAGGACTCGCACAGTTGCAAGCAGTTCGATCGCGCCTCAACGAACTAGAGCAACTGCAACTGCAAGTTTCGCCGCTGCTACAACAGCAGCAGCAAAAGCAACAAAAGCTCGATCGCGCCCGCGCCGGTTTAACCGCCCGCTTAGACGAAATCAACCGACAGGTGCAAGTTCAGCAGCAGCAGCGACAACCCCAATTACAGCAGGAAATCTCGGCCATCGCCAATCAAATTTTGCAGTTGGAAAACAAGCGAGTTTATCAGCAGCGAGTCCGCGAAAAAGGTCAAGAAAGGCACGACTTTCTCGGAAACCTGCAAGCCAAAAGCCGCGACTATCAAACCAGACTTGCCGAGATCGACCAAAAACTGCAACTGCTGCGGAAACATGAAGGAGAAAAAACCGCAGGCGAAGGTAAAGCCTCGAATTTTGCAGAAAACGAGCCATCGAATTCGCATTTAATGGTGCGGGATGCAAATTTTGGCAATTGTCCTTTGTGCGATCGACCTTTAGACGAACACTACTGGAATTTGGTAGTCACAAAACACCACACCCAACAGCAGGAAATCTGGAACCAACTGTGGGTTGTGCGCGAACAGTTAGCCGTCTCCGAGCGCGAAATTCAAGTCCTCAGACATGAATACCGCGAACTAGAAGAGGAATTAGCGCCCTACCAAGAATTGCGGGAACGTCGCAGTCATTTGCAAGCACAATTAGATAGCCTGAGTCAAGATGAAACTCGACTGCAGAGTATGCGTCAAGACGCGGCAGAAATAGAGCGGTTGCTACGCACAGGCGAGTATGCAGCGGAGGATTTGGGCGAACTCCAGCAAATCGAACAGCAACTGCAACAGCTCAATTACAGCGATCGCAGCCATTCCCTCGCCCGCAGCGATGAAAAGCGCTTGCGGTGGGCGGAAATTAAGCAAGCTCAAATCAAAGACGCTCAGCAGAAACTGAATAAAATTAATGCCCGTCGCCCGGATTTGCAAACTCAATTAGCCACCGTACAGCAACAGTTAGAACAGCAAAAAAACAGCTCGGAAATACAGCAGCAAATTCTATCTTTAGATAGATACATTGCGGAAATTGGCTATAATTTGGAACAGCACGAACACGTGCGGAGCGAAATGCGCCGATCGCAGTTTTGGATCGCCCGCGCCGAAAAATTGCGATCGGCAACTGTGCAGTATCCGCAAGTGCAGCAGCGGGTTAATGAAATAGCAAATTCCATCGCTGTGCGCGATCGAGATTTGCAAGCTGTCAGCGCTCAAACTTCCGCGATGAACCAGCAGTTGCAAGAACATCCCGATCCCACAGCGCGCATAAGTGCGATCGAACAGCAAATCAGTCGCCGCCGCCAGCAGCTAGACCAACATTTGGGCAGTCTCGGACGCCTCCAGCAGCAGCAGCAAAATCTGGAAACTCTGCAAGTTCAGCTAGTAGCTCAAAAAGAGCAAATGCAAGTTGCAAAACGCCAGCAGCGAGTTTATCAAGAGTTGGGTCAAGCATTTGGTAAAAACGGCATTCAAGCTTTAATGATTGAAAATGTTTTGCCTCAACTTGAAGCTGAAACAAATCAGATATTGTCGAGATTGAGCGCCAATCAATTGCACGTTCAATTTATTACTCAGCGGGCGGCTGCTTCTAAAAAAGCAACTAAATTGATTGACACTTTAGACATTTTAATTGCTGATGCTCGCGGGACTCGCGCCTACGAAACTTACTCTGGCGGTGAAGCTTTTCGGATTAATTTTGCGATTCGGCTGGCGCTGGCGAGACTGCTGTCTCAGCGGGCGGGTACGGCTTTGCAAATGTTGATTATTGATGAGGGATTTGGGACTCAGGATGCTGAAGGGTGCGATCGGCTGATTGCTGCAATTAATGCGATCGCCTCCGACTTCGCCTGCATCCTCACCGTTACCCATATGCCCCACCTGAAAGAAGCTTTTCAAGCCAGGATTGAAGTAAGCAAAACTGCTCAGGGTTCTTGCCTTAGCTTGTCAATTTAAAAGGGTTGATGAGCCGGATGGAAGGAGGAGAAGAAAAAAAGTTAAAAATCTCAGTATTTTCACCTTCTGTTTTATGGATAAGTGCCTAATGCCTTCGGTGATACTATTTTCCCAAAAGAAGGCAATTGTAGACCCATCATCCAAACCATGATGGAATCAGTCATTGCCATTCCCAAATCTAACATCTAAAATGGTATTATATCATGTCCCATCATTGACCATAATATCCCGGCAGGGCGGGTTTTTGAGATTGTCAATTATTGGCAAATATTGTTGGTGAACCCGCCCCTACAAGAATCACGATCGATTGACCGGAGATGGTATTAGTCGTCTCCCTCGCCGACTTTTTTGGGCTGCTGACTTTGTTCACAAAGCTAAATTAAAAATAAGATTATAGAATAAGAATAGCTTAAGGTGTGTAGAATTTTTTATTCTTCTGTCCGCTCCGCAGGAGCGTGAATATTGCTACAGATGACAACAGACTCTTTCAACCTGTCTCTCCTAGAACGGGCGATCGCAGCGTCGAGCAACAGCATTCTCATCGCGGATGCTCGCAAGCCTGACATACCTATTATCTACTGCAATCCTGCTTTTGAGAAATTGACCGGTTACAGTGCCGAAGAAGTTATTGGACGCAACTGCCGGTTTTTGCAGGGCCCCGATACCGATCAGGCAGAATTAAATAAACTCCGCCGCAGCTTGGAAGCGGGAACGGAAATTCAGGTAGTGCTCAAAAATTATCGCAAAGACAAAACTCCTTTTTGGAACGAATTAATGGTTTCCCCCATCTTAGACAATGAGGGAAAAGTAACTCATTTTATCGGAGTTCAGAACGATATTAGCAAAAGAGTAGCAGCCGAAACTGCCAGGGAAGAAAGCGAAGAAAGATTGCGCGTGATCGCCAGTACAACTCCCGTTCCCCTGTTAATTACGCGCCTAGAAGACAGCATTATTTTGTATGCAAATCCTGCTCTTGGTGAAAGTTTAGGTTTGAGTAACGAAGAACTAATTTTTGGCAAAACAATTGAAATTTATGCTGATATCAACGACCACATTCAATTGCTAGAATTAGTCCAAGAAAATGGCTTTAGCGACCGCGAAGAAATCTGCCTCAAGAAAGGAAATGGCAGTTTTTTTTGGGTAAAAATGTCGATGCGAGCGATTAATTTTAATGGCGAAGCCGCAATTTTATCGGCATTTTACGATATTACCGATCGCGTAGAAGCAGAAACAGCACTACGGCAAAGCGAAGCGAGGTTTCAAAAACTAGCCGCCAATGTTCCGGGAATGATTTATCAATTTCAGTTAGCAGCAGACGGCACTATGTCATTCCCCTACGTCAGTTCCGGCTGCCGCGAGCTCTGGGAATTAGAACCTCTTGTACTGCAAAACTCAGCTATTCCCGCGCTCGAAATGATTCATCAAGACGATGCGCCAAGCTTCCATGAATCTGTTGCGATCTCAGCTAAAACTTTAGAGCCTTTGCGGTGGGAAGGCAGATTTGTTTTTCCGGGCGATCGGATTAAGTGGGTTAGCGGGGCTTCCCGGCCAGAACCGGGCGAAAAAGGTGACATTATTTGGGACGGCGTGTTGATTGACATTAGCGATCGCAAACTTGCAGAATCAGCACTGCGGCAAAGCGAAGCCAGATTTCAAAAAATGGCCGCCAATGTGCCGGGAATGATTTATCAATACTTGCTGCATCCCGACGGTTCAAATGAATTCATTTATCTCAGTTCCGGCTGTTGGGAACTCTACGAATTAGATCCTGAAAAAGTTCAACAAAACTCCGATTTAATTTGGGCAAGGGTGCATCCAGAAGACCTAAAAAATCTGTTAGAATCAATCGCCCTTTCCGGCAAAACTCTCAAACCTTGGATATATGAAGGACGGATCATAACCGGATCGGGAAAAGTGAAATGGATTCGTGGCATTGCCCGCCCCGAAATGCAGCCTGGGGGTGATATACTGTGGGAGGGAGTGACAATCGACATCAGCGATCGCAAGCTAGCAGAAATCGCCCTGGGCCAGTCAAAAATCGCCCTACTGCAAGTCAATCAAGAACTTGAAAAGCGCGTTCTAGAACGCACGGAAGCCTTGCAAACATCCAAAAAAATGTTGTGGTCGGTAATCAACAACATCCCTCAGTTAATCGCCTGGAAAGATCGAGATTTAGTTTACTTGGGAGGCAACAAAAACTTTGCCAAAGTCGCAGGTTTCAATCACCCCAGTGAAATCGCCGGTCTCACCGACTTCGATATGCCCTGGAAGCCGGAAGAAACAGAATTTTTTCGAGCCTGCGACCGCCGGATTATGGCAACCAACACCCCAGAATATCACATCATAGAATCTAAAATGCAAGCCGACGGCACCCAGTGCTGTCTGGATACAAATAAAATACCTTTACACGACAATTCCGGCAATGTTGTCGGCATTTTGTCTACCTTTGAAGACATCACCGATCGGCTTTCGCTAACAGCTAAAGTCCGGGCTAGCGAGGAACTATTTCGCACAATTTTTGAAGATGCACCCATCGCTATCTACTTAGCTAATTTAGATGATAACAAGTTAGTGAGAGTCAATAAAACTTACTGTGAAATGCTGGGATATACCGCAGCAGAATTGCTAGCCAAAACATTTATTGAACTTGGGCATCCCGACGATTATCCCAAAAATGTCCAAGTTGCTGATTCTCTCGATCGGGGAGAAATTACTCACTATCAAATCGAACTCCGCCAGATTACCGCTACAGGTAAAATTGTTTGGGTAAACGTGACAGCTACTTTGATTCGAGACGGTGAAGGACAACCTATTTACAACTTAGGGATGATTGAAAATATAACCAATCGCAAAATTTCCGCCGCCGCACTCCAAGCTTCCGAATCTCAATTAAGAAAACAAGCCGCCCAATTGCAAGAAGCCTACGAACAACTACAAAACGCTCAAATCCAATTAGTTCAATCAGAAAAAATGTCGAGTCTTGGTCAGATGGTGGCTGGGATTGCCCACGAAATTAACAATCCGGCAACTTTTATTAACGGCAATATTTCTCATACTTACAACTATTTTCACGATTTAATTGAACTGTTAACTCTCTACCAGGAATGCTACCCGTCCCCTGGGCCTCAGATTGCTGAAAAAATTAAGGACTTAGAGTTAGATTTTCTGAAGGAAGATTTGCCAAAAATGCTAAATTCCATGAGAGTAGGAGTAGAAAGAATCAGTAAAATTGTGTTGTCGCTGCGGAATTTTTCGCGACTGGATGAATCTGAAATGAAGTTGGTAGACGTTCATGAAGGGATTGACAGTACACTATTAATTTTGCAGCACAGATTGCATCAGGCAAGTATAAAAAGCGGGATTGAAATTATTAAAGAATACGGAAAGATATCCAAGATTTACTGTTGTGCGGGTCAGTTAAACCAGGTATTTCTCAATATTATCAGCAACGCGATCGACGCTCTAGAAAACCAACCGCAACCTCGGACGATCGTGATTCGCACCCTCATGAAAAAAGCTGGGTTGAAAAGCCACAGTAAAAACCAGCTCAGTAATTGCGATCGCATTGTAATTTGCATCGCCGACAGTGGGCCGGGAATGAGCGAAGAGGTTCGCAAGCGGCTATTTGACCCGTTCTTCACCACCAAGCCCGTAGGGGCTGGAACCGGCCTAGGATTATCCATCAGCCATCAGATTGTGGTAGAAAAACATAAGGGAAGCCTGCGGTGCATCTCAGCGCCCGGACAGGGAGCGGAATTCTGGATTGAAATCCCCTGCTGAGCGATCGTCGATTAATCTAAAAGTTTAAATATCTAACTTTTAACTCCCAATTGCCGTCGGTGCTTGAGTTATCAGGGTTTTGAATTAACCGCACTCAGAGACCGGAACAAATCGCACTCAGCGGTGTGCTAATCTGCTGCCCTTATTCGCTAGGCAATTATGCTCAAAAAACTACCTTTATCCTGGTCTCGCTACATTCCAGCCGGGTTGACGCTGGGTTTGGGTGTGGGACTGTCGCTTCTCACATTCGCCTTGGTTTGGGACTGGGAAGACAAGCGCCGCGACTACGAAATGCACCGCCGCATTGACGATATTTCGATCGGCATCGAACGCCAGCTCAACTCCGACTTAGATACTGTTCTCGCCCTCAGCGACTACATGAAAGCCTTCAACACCGTCGAGCGTTCCTCTTTTGCCCGGTTTGTCGCCCGTCCCCTATCCGTCCACCCCAGCCTGCAACTCCTGGCTTGGGCCCCCCGCGTCCCCCAGGACGAGCGACGCAACTACGAAACCAAAGCTAGAACCGAAACCGACCCCAGCTTCGAGATTACAGAGCGCGGGCCGCGAGGAGAACTCCGCAAGGCCCTCCAGCGTTCCGAATACTTCCCGGCTTTCTACGTCGAACCACCAGCCGGAAACGAGACAGCATTAGGCTTTGACCTCGCCTCCCACCCAGAAATCCGCGCCGCGCTCGATCGAGGGCGCGATACAGGAGAAATGGTTGTCACCAACTACATCGGCTTAACTCAAGGCAATTCCCCGGAACTAGGTCTTTTGGCCATAGTTCCGATTTACGAAAACAGCAGTAACCCGACTACCCTGGAATCCCGTCGCCAACTGCTACAAGGATTTGTTCTGGGCGTATTTCGAGGCAAAGATATTTTCCAAACCTCTTTAAAAGGACGCAATACCGAATACCTCAATATTTATCTCGTTAGCGAGGCTCCAGACAAGCAACAAGCAGCGTCGCTGTTACCCCAAACGGCCAACCCGGTTCTCAAAAA
The DNA here is from genome assembly GCF_036700545.1 of Microcoleus sp. SVA1B4. Taxonomy (NCBI): domain Bacteria; kingdom Bacillati; phylum Cyanobacteriota; class Cyanophyceae; order Oscillatoriales; family Microcoleaceae; genus Microcoleus; species Microcoleus sp. SVA1B4. The sequence continues at coordinate 23,303 of NZ_JAUBPB010000002.1, read as the reverse complement.
TCTCCCTGCTGAGGGGCAAATTCAGCAATTTGCGGTGCAGTTCCAATCCGCAAGCCAACAAGTGCTTCCAGCATCAGCCGCTGCGGAACCCTCCCTCATGCAAAACTGCCCGATTCTTGACAATCCAGGCCCGAACTATACAGCTTGCAGAAGGCGGCTAAAAATTAGCGGCCGCCAGTGGTCTATGTACGTGTCGGCAACCCCGGAAATTCGCAGGCTTCGCAAGCACTGGCGCTCTTGGGGAACTCTGACGATGGGGATGCTGTGGACTCTGATTCCGGTGACATATATGCTGACATCTTTGAGTCGCACCGCCCAAATCGAAAAGCTAGCCGGAGAAAGAATTCGCCAAGCCGAACAGTTGCAGGCTGCTTACCTACAGTTGGAACTCGAACAAGCTAAATCCGAGCAACTGCTGCTGAACGTTTTGCCCGCAGCGATCGCCCTGCGTTTGAAGGACAATGAACACAATATCGCCGAAAGTTTTGCGGAAGTAACTGTGATGTTTGCCGACATTGTGGGGTTTACAGAGCTTTCGTCGAGAATTTCAGCGACGGCGGTGGTGGAAGTGCTCAACGATATTTTTTCGGCTTTTGACCACTTGGCCGATCGCCACGGTTTGGAGAAAATTAAGACTATTGGTGACGCTTACATGGTTGTCGGCGGTTTGCCTACGGCCAGAGAGGATCATGCCGAGGCAGTTGCGAACATGGCGATCGATATGCTACACGAAATTAGGCTCCTCAGTTTAGAACATTCGGAACCTTTCAGCATTCGGATCGGGATTAGCAGTGGCCCTGTCGTTGCCGGCGTTATCGGCTTAAAAAAGTTTATTTACGACCTCTGGGGCGACACAGTAAATATTGCTTCGCGCATGGAATCCCACGGGATTACCGGCTGCATTCAAGTCACCGCCGAAACCTACGAGAGATTAAAAGATAAATATACTTTTCAGAAGCGCGGCGCCATTCAAATCAAGGGCAAGGGATACATGGTTACTTATTTACTGACTGGGAAAAAAGATTATTAACTCAGCCCAAAAACGGATACAAGCCTCCGATTCCCCGATCGACTAAGACTTTCGATGGCCAAGCTAAGATATGATAAGCTCAAGGCATTCTGTCACGCCTGCACCAAATGAGGAAAAACCATGACGACGCTCCTAATCCAAACCGAAAGCGTCCCACTGACGGTCAATTTCCCTGCGATCCAATCGATGACTGTTGAACAGTTTTATGAATTCTGTCTAGTTAATCGCGATTTGAGAATTGAGCGTACAGCCAGTGGGGAAGTTATCATTATGTCACCCGCCTTTTCAGATACAGGGAACCGCAACATTAAAATTGCTCAGCAACTTGCGAACTGGGCAGAAGAAGATGGCACAGGTGAAACGTTTGACTCCAGTGCAGGCTTTACCTTGCCGAATGGAGCAACTCGCTCTCCCGATGTCTCATGGATTAAACTAGAGCGCTGGAATGCCTTAACTGAAGAAGAAAAAGCCTCATTCGCACCGATTTGTCCAGACTTTGTGATTGAATTGCGGTCTGCTAGTGACACTCTCAAGGGATTGCAAAAAAAGATGCAAGAATATATTGACAACGGTGTATCGCTCGGCTTTTTGCTCGATCGCAAAAACAGAAAAGTCTACATCTACCGTCCCAATCGCGAACCTGAAATCTTAGATAATCCTGAAACAGTCAGCGCCGATCCAGAGTTACCGGGATTTGTCTTGCGGATGGCAAAAATCTGGTGATTTAGATCGTTACACCATACTCAAAGACATCAATTCATCGGTCATTTCAAAATTAGCTGTCACGCTTTGCACGTCATCCAAATCTTCCAGTGCGTCCATTAACTTCAGGAGCGATCGAGCTTTTTCAGGAGTGTCTATTTCCACTGTATTGCTGGGAATCCAGCGAGTTTCCGACTGCACAACAGCAAAAGTTTTTTGTTTCAAATGATACTCCCCGCTCTTTCAGAGACTGGGATTCTTGGTTCATAGATCCTTTATTTTTTAGCTCGAATCACTAAATCAATTAACTGTTATCGTCCCAGAGTTTTACCCCATTCGCTTGAGCCAGTTTATGAGCATTGGATTTGACATTTCCGGGCGTGAACGCACGGAGTAGTTTGCGATCTAGCTTAGACTTCAGTTTGTGCTTCAGTGGGTTACGATACCCCATCCTCGATCGAAGTTGGCTAGGCTTGCTTTTGAGCTTGCTTTCTTTTCCTCAAAACAGCCCGTTGAATTGTCAGAAAAATTTTCCCCTCTTGTTCATTAATTTCACCGTCAGCCTCGATCATCTCAGTGCATCGCTTTAAAAGTGGTTCGGCAAAGTCGAGTTCGAGTTGTTCGAGTAAAATATCCAACTTGGGAGGCAATTTAGACTTATTTTTCACAGCTTCAATCTCAGCTAAAGACTTGGGATTTAAATTTGCCGCTTGTAATTGAGGTAATAACTCATCCCATCGGGTGAATTTTTGGGTGGTATAGACGACATACACCAAAATCCAATCCATCACCGTTTCTTGTGCGATCGCTGTCTCTAAATATTGCTCACTTTCCGCTTGCAATACCTCTTGTAAATCTTCGAGCTTGGTTTCGATTTTCGAGGAATCGATATCGGCTTCATAAAACCGACAGGCACCGTATCCCAGCGCGTAAATCATTGTCGCACTGGCGCTAGCATTAATTACCGCACCCGCCAAGGGAATATTGCTGACAAGCGTAACTCCAGCTTCGATCGCTAAATTGCTACCCAAGGATAAACCGAAAATAGCGACAACTTCTTTTTGGCGATCGCTCGATTGCAAATCCTTTCCATAGGCGGCAGCTATTTGATAAACCAACTCGGCGGATAACACCGTCATTGCCGCTAAATCCATGCCAGCCAATGCCAAAGCTGCGCCCGGAACTAAACTGCTAACCAAGCCACTTCCTGCAGCTAGCAAGGCTTTTTCCACCATTAAGCGATGTGCGATTTCTTGAGGTTTCTCGTGAGGATATTGGCGCTGCAACTCTCGAACTTGCGCCTCGGCAGTCACAACATCAACTTTATTGATCGCATTAACTAACCAGTCGATTTTGAAATTTTCAGTCAGTTTTTTTAGGATAGGACTCTGGGAAATCGAACCGAGGGCTGAACCAAAAAAATTGGGAAATTGGAGTGCTGCACTTCCGGCATTCCCTACCGCATTCCCTACCGCACTCGCGGTATTAACAACAATCTCACCTCCAGCACTGCTTGCTGCATTGCCTACCGCACTAGCCGTATTAACAATCGCACTTCCGGCATTCCCTACCGCATTACCTACCGCACTCGCGGTATTAACAATCGCACTTCCGGCATTGCCTACCGCACTCGCGGTATTAACAACAATCGCACCTCCTGCACTGCCTGCTGCATTCCCCACCGCACTCGCGGTATTAACAATTGCACTTCCGGCATTGCCTACCGCACTCGCGGTATTAACAACAATCGCATCTCCAGCACTGCCTGCTGCATTGCCCACCGCACTCGCGGTATTAACAATTGCACTTCCGGCATTCCCTACCGCATTCCCTACGGCACTCGCCGTTGCAGAGACGGCTCCGAAAACGGAACCGAACCAATTGGATTTACCCCCTGGTTCAGCCTGCACATTCGATTCGGATATATCCTTGGTTTCGGATACTTCGGTTGCTGACAGAACTTCTTCTGAGTGCGTGCTGTCCATTTTGCTTTCGTTGTTATCAAAAAATTTGGTTTAAAACCCCTTCTTCAGTGGCCGGCTTTAATTTCTTAAATCCATGCCTAAAAATCAGGGAACTGCTGGTATTTGTAGTATACTACAATCGTCAAGGTTAAACTCCTGTGCCATCGTGAAACAGTTAAGACACACTTTTAGGCATAAATTGTTGGACTCAGAGCAGCGAATACTCTTAAAACAGCTAGAGAATCAACGCATTCTCTTTACCAGAAAACAAATAATTTGGTTCATTTGTTAAGTAGGGTAGGGCATACCCGAACTCGCTTGTTCATATCAAGCGTACGCTTTTGGAGATAGACCCTCTGGGGTTGCTGTGAGTTGAACTCGTCAATTGGTATTTTGTACGGTTGAAAGGTTTAAGAATTGCCGCAAGGACATAGCGCTTAAAGGTCAGTCGATGAATTAAGAATCCCCACGCCTTCAGGCCCGGGAGTGTCAACTAGCATGGCTTTACTGTGGGTTGAGATTTTCAATGCAGCTTTTTCAGCAATGCGTTGGATTGACACTCCCCACTCGCGTACAGATAGGGATTCGTTTCCTGGTAATAGTGTAGCGCGATCGTCCCGCTGGCGAGTTTTCGTCTTTTTTTGCAGTGCCAGCAGGACGCTCCAGATCCCTCATCTTTCAACCATTAAACCATGACCGAAGACATCAATTCATCGCTCATTTCAAAATTCGCCGTCACACTTTGCACGTCGTCCAAATCTTCCAGTGCATCCATTAACTTAAGGAGCGATCGAGCTTTTTCAGGAGTGTCTATTTCCACTGTATTGCTGGGAATCCAGCGAGTTTCCGACTGCACAACTGCAAAATTTTTTTGTTTCAAAACATCAGCCAACTGTTCCAAATTAGCCACACTTGTAAATACCTCTGCACCTTCAGTATCCTCATCAATTAATATCAAATCATAAGATTCCGCCGCCGCCTCTAGGGACGCTTCAAACAATTGTTCCTCATCAATCGGGCCGCGTACCGTACAAACTCCTTTGTTGTCAAACATCCAGCCCACACAACCAGTTTCGCCCAAGTTGCCGCCATTTTTAGTAAAAGCTTCTCGCAAGTCAGCCGCTGTGCGGTTGCGGTTGTCTGTCAGCGCTTCAATCAGAATAGCAACCCCGCCAACGCCGTAACCTTCGTAGCGAATAGCTTCTAATTCCGAACTCCCCCCCGCCAAGCCAGCACCTTTGGCGATCGCCCTTTCTATGTTTTCATTAGGAATATCAGCCGCCTTGGCTTTTTCAATAGCCGTCCGCAGTTGAAAATTGCCAGCGGGATCGGGAACTCCACTGCGGGCCGCGACAATAATTTCGCGAGATATCCTAGCAAAAACCTTGCCTTTAACGGCATCAACTCTCGCTTTTTGGCGTTTAATATTCGCCCACTTACTGTGTCCAGCCATACCGATTTAAGATTTTCGATTTAAAATGTGCGATCGAGATTAAACAATAACACCCAGATTCGGACTAATCAGATGAACGTAGGGTGCTCTTCTGCCGCGCACCTTACACACATAGCATAAAATGCGATTTTTCGCACGAATCTCAACTTTAATTAAACCGGATCGCGGTTTCAGAGTCAGTCAGGTGAGAAGTATCGCCATTAAGTGCGATCGACCATTCTCCCTCACCCCGCACCACTTTCACCAAACAGCACAAAGAAGCGTTTATTTCCGTTTCCGCACCGCCCGCCAGCCCCATCGCAGTTCCTAAAACCGACGCACCGTGACCTACCAATAACATATCTTCGGGAAACTCAGCCGCGAGACGTTTAGCCGTTTCCCCCGCCCTTTTGAAACAAGCTTCCACGGTTTCGGGATAATTAGCAATACCGCTTTTGTAGGAAGCATCAATCCTGGGAAAACGCCTGCACAAAGCTTCGAGGGACTCAGTTTCCGGCATTTCTGTCATCCATTCAGGATTCAGCCATTCGCACAATCCCCACTCTAGTTTAATTGACAAATCGAGAGCTTCAGCCGCGTGATTTGCTGTTTGGACAGTTCGCAGAAAAGGGGAAGCAAAAATATGAGAAATTCCTTCACCTTTGAGGCGATTTGCGAGTTGTTTAGCTTGAATGTGACCGTCTTCGGAAAGGTGGGGATCGTAGCGGTGTTCTGCGGTGAGAAACCAGTCGGGGTTAACGAAGTCGATGCGGTTTCCGTGTCGTGCGATCCAGACTGTTTGTGGCATGAGTTGGTTTGAGTTTTGCTTCTAGGTGTAATATTATATCAAAGATGCTGATTTGGGCTCTTTATGAAATTCGAGTGGGATGAAAACAAGGCTGCGGTAAATTTGTCCAAGCATGGGATCTCATTTGAGGAAGCCAGAACGGTTTTTGACGATCCCCTCTACGTCGATTTCTACGATCCGGATCACTCTGATGAAGAAGATCGCTATATTATGGTTGGAGAGTCCCAGCAAGGTAATTTATTGATAGTGTCGTATACAGAAAGAGCAGATTTTATTCGTTTGATTAGCGCCAGAAAAGTAACACGAGTGGAGCGAGAAGTTTATGAAGAAGGATGAAACAGGGATGGACGATGAGCTTCGGTCGGAATATGATTTGAGGAAGTTGCGTGTAAGAAGGGTAGGATCGGGACGAAAGACCTTTGGTGGTGTAAATATTCGTTTAGAACCGGATGTTGCAGAGATGTTTCCCGATTCTGAAGCAGTGAATGAAGCTCTGCGGTTTTTGATTAGAATTACTAAAGAAAACGTGGTATCTGAGAAATAAACTCGCGAAATAAGCGCCCGGATCGATCCGTGAGGTCGCTTTAAAGTCTTTAATTAATTTTATCGCAACTGTGCCTCATAGTATGTGCAACTATTTGACACTGCGCTAAAATTACATCAGTCAGTCTGTATTGTCCAATGACTCAATCTATAAAGCAACTCCACGCCCAAATTCAAGCCATGAAAGCACGATTCGGTTAAGGCGATCGTGCTTTCATGGCTGAATCAGTCCAACGGTAATCTCAGCGACTTTGAACAATCGCAGAAATTGCCCAGAAAACGGAAGGATATCAGTGGGGATCAATTGACACAGCAAAGGAGTTTCAACCCCTCAGCGAAGAACAAACGATCGCCCAGAGTCTCGCAGCCTTGCAAGATTACCAGACAAACAAGACGAGCCGAAGAGCACGATCGGGTTTAGGAATGTGCCGATAGTTGAAGAAGCGATCGTTTTGGCTAACTATGCCAAAATAAAGTTAGAAAATAAAGTTAACCATTCATCATAACTTTTATGACTCTTACACTCACCTTACCCCCAAAAATCGAAGCACTGCTGCGCCAACGGGCGGAAAGTACAGGACAAGATATAACCAGCGTTACTCTAGCTGTTCTCGCGTTCGGACTGAGCTTTGATGAAAGCGATTTCTTCGATGCATTAGAAGGGATTCAACGCGGACTTGATGACTTCGATCGGGGTCAGTTTTCTACTCTGGAAGAGTTTGTCGATAGACAAAACCAGAAATACGGACTTTCTTTGGAAGCATAATGTATCGCATTGACTTTTCCAGTACAGCTCAATCTGAAGCTGATGCAGCGTTTCTGAACTTTTCCCAATTCACGACTCCCGAACGCGCTCAAGCATGGTATCAGGGTTTGATTAAAGCGATTTCCTCACTGAAAGAAATGCCGCGTCGTTGTGTTTTAGCCCGTGAAAACGCGTTTTTCAGCCAAGAGATTCGCCAGCTTCTGTATGGAAGTGGTAAAACCACGTATCGCATACTCTTCACTATTTTTGACGATCAACCCATACCAACGGTGAGGATTATCCACATTCGCCATGCAGTCCAGCGTGCGATTGGCGAACCCCAAGATGAGGCATGACCTTATGCTTAGCTTATCTAATTTTTTTGAAATAAGCGATCGCAAATTGCCATGCCCTCCGCAGCCGCGAATTACATTCGCCCCCTAACTCGCAGCATCTTATTCCCACCTTTTTGAAACTCATAAGGAGCCTCTTGAATTTCTACACTAAAACTTCTCTTTTTCAATTCTGTGAGAATCGGATTTAAGTGATCGGATTCCTCCCCGCTAAAACTCTGCAATAGAGGGAAGACTCGGACTTCCTTCGCAACTCGACACATTTCTGTAATTGCTTCCAGATGAAATTCTTCGGAAAGTAGGTGAGAATAAGCAAATAAGAAATGGCTGCACAAACCTAAATCGAATTCACCGTTCTCGAAAGGCAAAACAGGCAGCTCAGCATTCAGGTAGCGGCCTTGCTGCAAGCCTGATGGAAAATCTTCTAAAAATTCCTGCATCGCCTTCATTCGCACTTCGCCTAGCTGGTACGGCGATTCAAAATTATTCCACAGGTAGCCGTCTAAATTGGCTTTAACACCGTCAATCACAGTTTGATATGTTTCTTGGATGCGATCGCCAATTTCCACCGCAGTAAACTGATAAACTGGATCGCAAGAAATTACCTTTTTACCTTGGCGAGTCATTTCGGCATTGAAACTCGCCGGGCCGCCTGCACAATCAAGAATTGCTAGTTTGAGGTCACTTGATGTCAAGCTAAACATTCCTATGTATTCATCCAAGCAGCGTCCCCAGGGAATTACTTTATCCAATTTTAGTGACACTTGTCTTTGTCCCGCAGAGAGAATTATTTAATATTTTACCTCAAATCAGGGTGGTTTTTTCCTATCTCCTTTCTGTGGCGGGTTGATTTGTATCGCGAGTTATGTATAGCAATCCTTGCAGGAGTCGTACAAAGATGTAGGGTTAGTGCCTTTGTTTGCCTACCCCGGCCTCATGAGGGCAACCACGGGGGGTTTGCCCCTACAAGAATTACACAAATGATGCGAGGATTGTTATATGAAGAATTTTGCTCAAACGAGATATTAATCCTGACAACAGTTGGCGGGCTTTACACTTTCTTTACAAACAAGGGGCAAAATAGTTAAGTGCGATCGCACAATTTTTATGATTGCACCTGTGGATTTTGCCGCAAAGCGAGGCTACACTGGACAGCAGGGAAAATAAACTAAAATCCACTAGCTAAATTGCTCTTGTTCAATGGCAGGCCGCAACCAGGGAAGAAAGATGAAATATACCGTTCAAACCGCTACAAGTCTGAGTTTGTCAGCACTCCTGGTGCTATTGAGTTCGCCGCCCAGTAGAGCTCAGTTGCCTGCCGTCAGAAATCCTGCGCCCGCTAGGAACCAAAACCAACCGAGAGTACCGCCGCCACCTCCGGGTTCGCTGACACAAGAAGCAGCTTATACTTTAGGATCGGGCGATCGCATTGCTTTAGAGATATTCGGCGTCCCTGAATTCAGCAGAGAATATCAAGTGCTAGTTGACGGGACGCTCAATTTGCCAATCATTCGTAGCGTCTCAATTCAAGGGTTGACGCTGCAACAAGCCGCTAATGTGATTACCCAGCGATACGAACCCTTCATCAATGTTCCCGTTGTTACCGTGACTCTGGTAGTCGCTCGCCCCCTAAATATAGGTCTTGCCGGTGAAGTTACTCGCCCGGGTTCATACAAGATTAATCCCACTAGAGAAGGAGGAGGAGTAAAATTCCCGACTTTGATGGAAATGCTGCAACTTGCACAAGGGGTGACATCAGCAGGAGATATGCGAAATGTCCAAATTCGTCGTCCCCGCAGAGGCGGGCCGGAGCAAGTTACTACTGTTGATTTGCAGGATTTTTTAGATACGGGAAATTTGCGTCAAGACGTTACCATTCGAGATGGAGATACAATTTTTATACCGACAGCAAGTGCCCTCAATACTCAAGAAGTTCGTCAAAGAGCCAGTGCTAATTTTTCCGCTGATATTACTAAACCAATTGGCGTAGTAATTGTCGGGGAAGTAAACCGGCCGGGGCCTTATACTGTATTTGCTTCGGATGTGCGATCGAGCAACCAACAAACAGAGTTGAGTTTTGTATCTATCGACCAACAGCAAGGAGCAGTTGTGGGCTTACCAACAATAACTAGAGCACTGAAAATTGCTGGTGGTATCACTACAGAAGCTGACATTCGCCGCGTACAAATCCGCCGCCGAGTCAGAGGTGGCAACGAACAAACTATCATGGTAAATCTGTGGGATTTGCTGCAAAAAGGCGACGCAACTCAAGATATTTTGCTGCAAGAAGGAGATAGCGTAATTATCCCGACAGCAGCTACTGTAGACTTGGCTGAAGTTTCTCAAGTTGCAAATAGCAGTTTTTCTCCGAACGCGATTAGCATCAATATTGTAGGAGAAGTAATTAGGCCCGGGGCTGTGCAGGTGCGGCCTAGTACGTCCCTGCACCAAGCTTTGCTGACTGCAGGCAGTTTCAATCAATTGCGGGCTAAAAAAGACAAGGTAGAACTATTGCGTTTGAACCCCAACGGTACTGTTTCTCGCCGCACGATCGAGGTGGATTTTGCTCAAGGCTTGAATCCTAATAATAACCCCACTCTCCGCAACAACGATGTGATTCTGGTAGCGCGATCGGGCTATGCTAGGGTAGGAGACAATATCAACAGTTTCTTGCAGCCAATAACAGGAGTTGCAAGTGGGATCAACGCTGTTAGCGGCGTTTTTACTGGGTTTCAAGCAACTATCAACGCTTTTCAAAACTTATTTTTGGGAGGGGATTTCGAGCGACGAAATCAGCTCAGAGAGCTTCGCGAACAACGTGAAGACAGACAAGAGCAACGTCAAGACAGACTGCTAGACAGAGAGCTACAACGTGAAGATAGATTGCAGCAAGCAGAAGACAGAAGACTGCAACTTGAAGACAGACGCTTGCAACTCGAAGACAGACAGCGACAAATAGATCTTGAGAATCGGCAAATCGAGATCCAGGAGCAGCAACTTCAGCTCCAAAATCAGCAGCAGCAAATGCAGCCACAGCAAATTCAGCCAACTACTCCTTGATAAGGCTCGGGTGTTGAAAGTTAGCCACCCTCTTTTTGAATCGGCGGTTGAAACTGCTGCATAGAGTCAAACGAAGTTTGAGCAAAGGGGGACTAACAAATAAAGGGGGTATTCAAACCGGATTTGCTATTACATGGCACATCCCAAATCTACGGCAAACATCCAAGGCGTTGCTGATTTACGGTATGAAACGTTAAATATGCCCGTCATAGAAACCTGTCTCCACAAAGCTTTTGGATTTTAAAGTTATTTTTTTTTCATACCCTGATTAAGTAACGCCACCTTGAGATTGCTTCACTGAGTTCGCTGGGCAACAGAAATACCTTACTTTTGCGTAAGTCCTGTAATCCTAACAATTCGAGCCTTGAAACGTATAAGTTGCTACATCAAAGATAAAGGTTCGATTGAAATTGTTCCCCTTTGTCCATGTCCCAAACTACATCAATCATGAGAAAATTTTTGTCTTCGGGAAAATTAATCAACCTTTCGTTTCCAACAACTGCGGCTGCAAAACCTGATTTAATTTGCCGCTGCGAAACCCCTCCAAATCCAAAGTCGCGTACACAAAACCAAACTCCTGAAACACCGCCACCAATTCAGGCAAATCGGTATTTAGCACAAACTCCTGAATCTCCTCTGCAGGTAACTCAATGCGTGCCGTATCTCCGTCCGATCGCACTCGCAGATTTTTCAGTCCCAACTGCCGCAAATACCGTTCGGCGCGCCCCACTCTTTGCAACTTTCCAACGGTGATTTCTTCGCCGTAAGGAAAGCGCGAACTGAGACAAGGTTGAGCCGGTTTGTCCCACCAAGGCAAACCCAATTCTTTTGCCAATTGCCGCACCTCAAATTTAGTGATTCCTACTTCGGCTAAAGGCGATCGCGCGCCGCGTTCCTTTGCCGCCTGAATTCCGGGACGGTAATCCTTTAAATCGTCACCATTAACCCCATCCACCACATAAGGATAACCCTTTGCTAGTGCTAGGGGTTTCAAAGTATCGTGCAGTTCGCTTTTGCAGAAATAGCAGCGGTTAACCGGGTTAGAAGTGTAATTTGGATTTGCCATTTCCTGAGTTTGTACTTCCTGGTGGGCTATCCCAATTTCTGCTGCTTGAATGCGCGCATCTTCTAAATCTTCGGGCAGTAGAGAGGGGGAAACTGCCGTCACTGCCAAAGCGCGATCGCCCAACACATCAAAAGCGATTTTTGCCACCAAAGTGCTGTCAATTCCGCCGGAGTAGGCAATCAAAGCCCGTTCCATTTGTGCGAAAATAGTTTTTAATTCTTCGAGTTTTTCTATTAACATGATTTCAACTTTTATTACTGCTATTCTGGAGCGATACCGAGGGCTGCCAATCGAGCCAAAAGTTCTTGATTTCGCTGTCTTTCCTGTTCCAGCAGCGTCTCGGCTAACTCTTTGTCTTGCTGTTGGCGATCGGCCCGCTGGCGTTCATTTTCGGCCCGTTCTTCCGGCCACAAAAGCAACTCGCCCGCCGTATTCCACCAGCGCAGCCAATATCCCGTTCTACCTTCGCGAGTTCCCTGCCACACTCCCAAAAATAGATTTAATCCAGGTATTAAATAACGGCCGTTTTCATCAGGATTTTGATTCTCATAACGCTCGGATTCTAGCGCATAAACTTCTATTCTGCCTGTATGGGGCCGAAAAATGACATAGCGAGGAACTTTGATTACTTGTTCGTAAAAAAACCACTTGCCGATTTCTTCTGTGTGTTCGACAGAGTATTCGTCGCCGTAAGTAGCTGATAGAAATTCCATCACTACAAAAGGGACTGTTCCTTCGGTATGAGGCGTGTAACTGCGGCGGGGATAGTTGTGAGGCCAAGGTTGCACCGGCTGCACGTACATCCAGTCTGGTGCTTTGCAAATAGTGCGATCGTCCACAGCAGCGCACAAAGCAAAATTAGAAACTATTAGTGCGTCTTGCATTAGTTGCGGGGAATCCACTACAGACTGGCGCAAACCGTTAGCTAGCAAGGGATGGTCTATATCGTCTACAGGGTCGTCTGGTAGGATGAAATCATCGGGTAGCAGAGGCCAAGTAATCTTGAGCTGCGATATCGGTTTGTGAATTACAGTAGTCATAAGTCACCTCATTTTACCAATAAAAATTTTAGTTTTAGTCCAGATGGGCGATCGATAACCTTGTCTATATCTTAGCGCGCTAAGTCGATAATAAAATTAGTTTGTAGTAAGGAATTTAGTCCTCACTACAAACAATTACCCTGAAGGTGCGGAATGCGCGCTTTAAAATTCCCGGCGGGAAAATATGGCGATCGCAATTGACAACAGCAGCACCACATACAGCAAACCGTAGCCAGCATCTGTAATCAAACCTGCCAAGTAAGGAACTTGTCCGTAAACAGCATCATTTCTCAAATTGAATCTGGCTAAATCCGGCAAAACCAGATATAGTCCCATCATCAATTGTTCTAGGCCAGGATTTTTAGTTAACTTGCCCAAAGCCACTAAATCCCGCGTCGAATGTCCCATCAAATAAACGCCAAATGTCAGTAAAGTTGCCAACAGCGAACTGCTGAACACCCCAAATAAAATCCCTACACCAGCCATGAGACAAAGCTCAAACCAGATAAACAGCGAAGCGATTAAAATGCTTCCCAAAGGGAAAGGAATGCTACTCAAACTCAGAATAGCCAGATAGATAACAGTCATTGCCGCTACAAGCACCGCCAGCACCGCCGACAGTCCTAAGTGCTTGCCCACAATTAACTCAGCCCGACTTATCGGCTTAGCAACTAACAGATAAACAGTGCGCTTTTCAATTTCTTTGTTGACCAATCCGGTAGCCACAAACACTGTGGCAATTAAACCGAGAATGCTCATAGCAGCCAAACCGATATCTAAGATAATTTTCTTTTCGGTTGTCGCCGCCAATTCCGGTATCAACCGTACCGAGGCGCCCATCAACAGAGCAAAAATAATAATTAAGTAAAGGATGCGATCGCGAATTACTTCCCAAAATACATTGGTCGCGACTGTCAAGATTCTTCTCAAATTCATCTAGTTATTAACCCGCTGGAAACTTTCGCCATACTTTAGTGCAAGGAAGAAGGAAGAAGGAAGAGGGAAGAAGGAAGAAGGAAGAGGGAAGAAAGAGGATTTTTTCCATCTCAGACTCTCAGACTCTCCCACTTTCAGACTCTCCCACTCTCCCGCTATACCCATCGCAATTAGTTAACACAGACAGAATCAAACTTGAGTGTCCCCCAGCGTTCCATCTTTTTTCTGTCCGGGTTGAGAGCGTTTGATGGCATCGCACGTTACAGTCGCCCTATTGGCTATCTGGAACACCTCGCAAGATTTGGTAAACGAATATATTTCCGGTCTAAAAACCACTCCCAGCCAAGTTGCCTGCATATCTAACTGATAGCGAGACTCTCCTTGGACGATCGAAGTTTTGACATCCCACCTCCCATCTTCTGCGACTACCCCAGTTGTTTGTAAGGCTTGATTCCGCAGAAAAAATCGCTCATTGTCAATATCTATTAACATTTGCTCTACCTGCGCCCACGGTTTTGTGCGGGCTTCATTTCGCAGGTATCGCTCCATTTCATTGAGGATGACAACTCCTCGGGAGCGATTAATAGTTGGCTGTTGAAATGTCACCACATAATCGCTTTGCCTTAAATCCTGAGATAAAACACTCGGATACTGTTCTATCCAACCTTGAATTAAAAAGTGAAAAGCAAACCAACAGGAAAACAGCAGGTGAACGAGAGTAATCATCAAAAACTGAGGGCGCACCAACGACCTGATACCTTCCCGTTTTGACTCGCTATTCCAAATCTCTATTGTAGCAAGAACTGCTACTGCTATAAGTGGGCCTGATATCCATGCTATTTCCTTCCTATCCGACGGTAATCTTATCAGTAACCACAAGCCAATTAAGATGCTTGTCACCCACGGACTCAGACTTACTCCTTTAATCACAAAAGGTTGCTGGCTGGTCAGCAAACCCATTGAAAGTGTAAATAATAACCAGCTCATATCAAAAAGCAGAGTTCTCGTCCGCCAGTCAGTTACGGCTGCCACTGTCAGCAAAGCTAAAAATATGCTGAGTAGTAAAGGAGTCTTCCAGTGGACAACTTTAGGCGGAATCATCGCCTTTTGGATTTTTTTATTAGTTTCCCAAAGGTTGTTCGTCAGCTTAGTGAGTTGCTGAGTGACATCAAAAAATTGCTTCATCATAAATTTCAATACACGCTTTGCAAAAACAACACGGTTAAAATAACGAGATTGCTAACAGTGTGGGCGATTAAAATTCCCCCAAACTGGGTAGTTACTTGAAAAGTTTTTTTGGGAGGACGGCGGGTGAGGGTGGGCGGCCCTAAAAACTGAGGTTGGGAAGCTTTTTTATTGCCGACAACCATGTTTTCTATGAATTCTAAGCCCTGCCATTTAGCTAGAAAAGTTACTGCTAATACGGAGAGTGCTATCATAGTTATTGGAGCGTAAACATTATCCCCACGTCCTAATAAAATATAACCGATAAGCTGTTCCCGCAATTCTTTGCTAAGAACGCTTTCAATGCCGAAGAAAACTAACCAGCCTACGCAAGTGCAAGATAGATTGAGGATGGCTGTATATTCAATGCTGGTTTTGGGGCCGAGTTTAAGTAGTTTTTGCAAAAACCACGATTCGATCGCGATCGCCAAAAACATAATTAAAATTTGCACCAAAACAGTCCGAAATGGGAAAACACTCGCAATCATAAGCCTTTAGGTATATCAGTCCGTGTTAAATTTTAATTGTACAGCACAAACGGAATAATCTTAACCGGAGGTTTGAGCACCTGATTGCGTTAGATCGCTGCTTAAAAGATTGGGAGTTAGAAGTTATCGTATAATCTGTTGAGATCCGCCAACAGAATGGAAAAATTAAACATTCAAGGCGCGCGATCGAATACCCACCCCGATACAGACTCAAACAACTGCTGATTATGGTAAGGAATGGCATTGGTATTCGGACAGCCTCATCCCGCTCGGAACGCGCCGCGGGTCAGATTCACGTCTACGACGGCGCTGGTAAAGGCAAGTCTCAGGCAGCTTTGGGAGTAGTGTTGCGCTCGATCGGGCTGGGTATCAATTCTGACTCGCCCACGCGAGTCTTGTTGCTGCGCTTTCTCAAAGGCCCCGGCCGCTCCTACGACGAAGATGGGGCAATAGAAGCCTTGCA
Organism: Microcoleus sp. SVA1B4; assembly: GCF_036700545.1. Taxonomy (NCBI): domain Bacteria; kingdom Bacillati; phylum Cyanobacteriota; class Cyanophyceae; order Oscillatoriales; family Microcoleaceae; genus Microcoleus; species Microcoleus sp. SVA1B4. The sequence goes on along the minus strand of NZ_JAUBPB010000002.1, from coordinate 7,449 downwards.
ACGGGCATTTCCCCACTTGATCGACCAAGTGCGAACCGGCAGAGCCGAATATTTTGGGGCCGAAGCAATCACCCGCTTCGATCGCGCCGAAGCTCAGCGAGGCTGGGATATCGCCAAAGGAGCGATCGCCAGTGAGCTCTATTCCGTCGTGGTACTAGACGAACTAAACCCCGTATTGGACTTGGGTTTGCTGCCAGTTGACGAAGTAGTCCAAACCCTCAAAAACAAACCAGAATATTTAGAAGTCATCGCCACAGGCCGAGCGGCCCCCGAAGCTTTGCTGGAGATTGCCGACTTACACTCAGAAATGAAGCCCCACTATCACCCCGCAGCGGCAGAGCATCATATTTCGGGGATCGAAATATACACCGGAGCGGGCAAAGGCAAGTCTACGAGCGCTTTGGGCAAAGCTTTGCAGGCAATAGGTAGGGGTATCAGTCAAGACCAATCTCACCGGGTGTTAATCGTGCAATGGCTCAAAGGTGGCACCGGTTATACAGAAGATGCGGCGATCGCAGCTTTGCGGCAAAGCTACCCGCAGCTAGTAGATCACCAGCGGTGCGGCCGAGATGCTATAGTTTGGCGGGGGCAACAGCAAGAGCTAGACTGCATAGAAGCAGAACGCGGCTGGGAAATCGCCAAATGTGCGATCGCCAGCGGTTGGTACAAAACGATTATTCTCGACGAACTCAATCCCACAGTAGACTTAGAACTGCTGCCGGTAGAGCCGATCGTCGAAGCCCTGCTACGCAAGCCGCGGGATACAGAAATTATTATCACCGGGCGCTGCCACAAACCCCACGCTTACTTTGACTTGGCAAGCGTACACTCCGAGGTATACTGTCACAAACACTACGGCGATCGGGGCGTAGAACTAAAGCGGGGCGTAGACTTTTAAAGCCCGGAGCGGTACGGAGTTCAATCCCGGCCAGAATTATTAAATGACGGCCCTGCCTGGAAAACCGGAAATTGCCACAAAGCCTTGTTACCAAGTAACAAATCTCCCAATTTTCCTTGTCTTCGGGATCACCCAGATCAGCCTTTTTTAATCTTTAATTTCCTCCCCCGGACGCGATCCCCGACCGCCAATCCAGAATGGAACATTAAGAATATGAGCCGCGTCTTGTAGAGCGTGAGCACCTGAGACAGTGCACCAGGATTATTAAAGGGTGAAGACATTGAATATAAAAGCTTACAAGCAAAAAATCCGCGAGGGAGAAAGTCTAGACAGGGTTAAGGCCAGTAGGCTAGACTTGCGGCTGGCAAACAGGTTAAACTACAGCGGAATCCAAACATTCGGTGTTCTAGGCAGTGTCTGTAGTCGCACCAGCGATGACCAACAAGTAGAGGAGTGAAGCTTTATGACAACGTTAAATGACGATTCTAATCAACTAGATTTAAACCTTCCGGGACTGGGCCCGGATACAATCTTCGCCGCAGGCGGGGCGGATTTCGTTAGAACTTCCACCCTGGGCGGCAGCTTAATATTTGGCCAAGCCGATAACGATACTCTGATTTCAGTTGGCCCGAACGATACCATATACGGCGGCGACGACGAAGATTCAATCAGATCTCAGCGCACTCCGGCTTTGCTGTTTGGGGACGCAGGCAATGACACCATAGTCGCTGAAGCCCGCGCTACCATGTACGGCGGTTTGGGAGACGACTTCCTCCAAGGTACTGTTGAAGCTAACCTCATGTTTGGTAATGAGGGCGAAGATACGATGCTGGGAGGGGCCCAGAGAAGAGACTCCCTCTACGGGGGCAAGGGCAATGACGCGATCGGCTTCTTCATCGCAGGCGGTGGCAACAACCTCGGTCTTCCCCTAACCGGAGGCTTCGCTGGCAATGAAGGCAGCAACTACTTGCGGGGTGATTTGGGCGACGACTTAGTTGTAGGTATCAATGTAAGAGACAGTCTCTTTGGCGGTAAAGACAAGGACACCCTAATAGGTGTGGCCAGCAGCAGCTACCTGTCCGGCGATCTAGACGACGACATCTTATTCATTACCAACAGTACCCAAACCGTCTCATTTTTTGGCTCCTCGGTCAACATCGCTGTCGGCGTTGAGAGAACCACCTTGCTTGGCGGTGCGGGGAACGATATTCTATCTGGGGGTTACGGCGGCGATGCTAACAGCGGCAAAAACTTCTTAGACGGCGGTGACGACAACGACACCATAACTGTTTATGCCTCTCAGGATACCGCTCTTGGAGGTGCCGGCAATGACTCCATTACATCGTCTACGGCTACGATACCCGGAGTGTTGAGTTCAGGCGGTAAGAGCTTGCTCGACGGCGGAGTAGGCAATGACACGATCGTTGCAGCTTTTGCGACGGATACAATGATCGGCGGCGAAGGCAACGACAGCTTGAGCGGCATCTTTACTCAAGCCTCCGGTGGAGACGGCAACGATACGCTCAATGCTTCTTTTGCGACTTTTGAGGGTACTAATGTTACGCTGATTACTCTCGACGGCGGGCTCGGCAACGATCTGTTAATTGGTAACAGCAGCGCTGGCGTCACCAACTTCATGAACGGTGGCGTGGGAAGTGACACCATCATCTTTGGCAGCCAGCGCGATAGCCTGATTGGCAACTTGGAGGGTAACGACTTCATCTCCTACGCTAGCGGCGTCAGCTTTACCGGTCTTACAGCGCCAAACTTGATTACCGATACTTTAGGCAGCAACTTCATTACTGGTGGCAACGGCACTGATGTGATCACTACTGGTAACGGGGATGACATCCTGTTCGGCGACTCATCCAATGCTACCGACGCCGCTGGAGGAGCCGGGGACGATACCTTAAATTCCGGTGCCGGAAACGACACCTTGCTGGGCGGGTTTGGTAACGACTATTTGATCGGCGGCGAGGGTAACGACTCTCTCGGTGGCGGGCCTGGTGCTGATACGCTGATTGGCGGATCGGGTAATGACAGCTTCTACTACAACAACTTCGGCGAGGGCGCCGTGGGTACTAACGTAGACCAAATCGGCGATTTTACGGTCGGCCAAGACAAGTTTATCTTCCAAATCAATGGCTCCAACGGCTTCCCCAACTTGAGGGCATTCGACGGTACGAATCGACTTTCTACGAAGGCGTTCTTGGCACTTGAGAGTGGGACTTACAACAGCAGTTTTGGTCCAGCCGGGGCTGGCGACACAGAGCCGTTCGTCTTTTATGAAAATTCAACTGGACGACTAGGATATGACTCTAACGGTGTTGGTACTCCTGACGGAGTAGTTACGCTGGCAATTCTGAATGGCAGACCGGGCATTACGGCTGCTGACATTACCCTGATTTAATTTGGGTACAAGTCGGTGGGGTCGATTCTGAAACATCGCCCTACCAACTCTCAAAACTAATTGTGCTATGTTTCGAGCTGGGGATATCCATCCCTGGCTTTTTTGTGGGCATGGGGGATTGGGCCGAAAAGTAGAATCTGTAGGAGCGGGTTCACCCATAAATTTTGCCACCCATCAATAATCTCGATAAACCCGCCCCCACCCAACGAATAACCCCGATTAAGCATAGTCGCCCAACTGTTAAATTTAATTAATGGGGAATTGGGCCTTTATAGCATGGGGAATTGAGCCGAAAAGTAGAATCTGTAGGGGCGGGTTCACCCATAAATTTTGCCACCCATCAATAATCTCGATAAACCCGCCCCCCAACTCAAAGACGATACCAGTCAAAAAGTGAGGTAAAAACAATGAAAACAATTAAAGACCTAGATATTGTTGCTTTAACTGAAGATTTAGAAGCCACCCATTTTGAAACAAAACAAATCATTAAATTATATAAAGGACAAGTAGGAACAGTTGTGATGGAATTTGATGGCAGTGCTTTTGAGGTAGAATTTTCTCATCAAGATGGCACAACTTATGCAATGGAAACAATTCCAGCCACAAAATTAATGCTTTTACACTATGAGTTAGTAGAATCTGTAGGGGCAGTTACCCGATGAATTTTGCCACCAATAATCTTTATCAACTCGCCCCTACATATTGGTACAAATGATTTAGGCTCATTATAAAAAATCCCGCAAACATATCGTTTGCGGGATTTAGTAGGCAGGAAACTTGTAGCGAATACTGTTACTAAGCTCGGTCTACAATCTCTTTTGCTTTATCTTTGAGGTCTTCTTTCAGGTGAATTGCTGATGCTTCATCCTGCTTGGCTTGACCTTCTAATTTATCTTTCTGATTGCCTGTAACTTCGCTAACAGCTTCTTGGATTTTGCCTTCAATATTCTTCGCTGTGGCTTCGACTCTATTTTCAATGTTCATAATTTTTTATTCTAACTCTACAACTACTAATATATGATTTTCAAGTTGAGTCTGTATCTCTCTTTAGATAGATTTGTTATTACCTTTATTTCTAAGTTAAAGGTTCCATTGGAATTTCCACAAGTTTATTTCTGGAGGAAAGACCTGATTTAATGCCGATCGCAGATTTCGGCACTTTAAACTTTTTCGCCAACAGCATGATTAATTCTTGGTTTGCTTTACCATCAACGGGCGGCGACTTGAGATGTATTGTGAGGCTGCCGTCGGGTTGTTGTGCGATGCTTTGCTGTTTGGAATTCGGTTTTACTTTGACTGTGAAAATTTTCATGTGACTAATAACTAATAACTGATGACTAATGACTAATAAGGAATGAGAATTAAATAACTTCCACTCTTGAAAGTGGGATGGGCGTCCCGCCCGTCATGAGTGGACGGGCGGGACGCCCATCCCACAATAACAATTAAAATTGTAAGTTATTTAATTCGCGATCCTAACTAATGACTAATGACTAATGACTATCTGAATGTTCGATCTTCGTTCCCAAAACTTTCAGGAATTCAGCCAACCAGTTAGGATGTGCGGGCCACGCGGGGGCGGTGACTAAATTGCCATCGACTACGGCTTCGGTAACGGGAACTTCTGTATATTTGCCGCCGGCCCGGAGTACGTCAGGGCTGCAAGCGGGGTATGCGGTGCACCGTTTGCCTTCGAGTACGCCGGCGGCGGTTAGAACCTGTAAGCCGTGACATATAGATGCGATCGGCTTTTTGCTGTTGGCAAAGTAGCGGGTAATTTGCAGCACTTGTTCGTGGAGGCGGATGTATTCTGGGGCCCGTCCTCCGGGGATAATCAAAGCGTCGTAGTCGGCCGGGTTGATTTCGTCAAAAGTCGCGTTTAAAGTGAAGTTGTGACCGGGTTTTTCGCTGTAGGTTTGATCGCCTTCAAAGTCGTGAATTGCGGTGCGAATTGTTTGGCCTGCGGCTTTGTCCGGGCAGATGGCGTGGACGGTGTGACCTACCATTTGCAGGGCTTGGAAGGGCACCATTACTTCGTAGTCTTCTACAAAGTCGCCGACTAGCATTAATATTTTTTTACCTGTCATGTTTGCAACTCCTGTTATTTTGATTTTGTTAAATAGGATTTAAAAAAAATGCGGGGCCGTTAAAAAGCTTGCCCCGCAAGCTATTCTGGAATCTAGAAACCGTTGCGTCCCCAAATGACCATTGAAATTGAGAAGGAGAACAGAACTAGCACCGAAACCCAACCGAGTGACAAAATATCCATAGCTATTTATTGAACAAACTGTACAAAGTGACTTCAACCCTTATGATAAGTCAATTTGAGCCATTTTTGAAATGAGGGCGCTGTGAAGGATTCGTCAAATTTTAGTGCGGCTGAACGGGTAGAATCTTTGAAGGCAGGGACTGTTGCTGCTTTTTCTTGTTTGCTGGGTTTTGGGGCGATCGCCCTTGGTAATAGCTTAATTCTGGCGGATAGGTTGGATTCTCTGGCGAGTTTGCAGGTAAGGGAAATTGACCTAAATTTTGCCGCCAGAGGGACGATAACACTTTTGGGCGGTTTTTTGTTCGGCGTGACTTACCGCTATGCGATTCGCCGAGATGTTAACCCGCAGCTTAAATCTGGTGCGGTGTTGGCTTTTGGGTTGGTGCGGGCTTTTGGACAGTTGGATGCTGGATTGTTTTTTGAATCGGGGAAGATGCCCGCCCTACAGGAGTTATTGCCGTTTGCGGTTCGCGGTGTCGAGAGTGTGGTATTATTTGCGATCGCGGGTTTGGTTCTGGATTGGGCGATCGGGCGATCGTGGATTAAGCCTTTCGATTCTTGAGTGCCAAATCTTGCAGCATTTTTAGGAACAGGCTTTCCGGCCTGTTCCACAAAAGTTCAATTTTCCTATCGGGCGGGCGCAGCATTTTTAGGAACAGGCTTTCCGGCCTGTTCCACAAAAGTTCAATTTTATGGTGGGGAGTAGGGGTTGGGCGCAGCATTTTTAGGAACAGGCTTTCCGGCCTGTTCCACAAAAGTTCAATTTTCCTATCGGGTGGGCGCAGGATTTTTTTGAACAGGCTTTCCGGCCTGTTCCACAAAAGTTCAATTTTCTTGTGGGGAGTAGGGGTTGGGCTTCTAGCCCGCCCAAAAAATATAATTTAGATGCCCGACAGCTTATTTTTGCGCTAAACCAACCCCTAGAAAGTTAATACCTCAAATTCTGGATTGCCGTAAACCATCTGTTTATCTACCGCCGACAAAACTTTATTGTTAGCAGCATCAGAAACTAAACACTGACAAACTAGCTGCGCGACATCTGCCCGGTGAATAGTTCCAGCAACTCGACAATCTTCTGTTAAAATACCGTTGCCTGTGGCAGGTTCCGATTTGAGTCCGCCCGGACGAATCACTGTATAAATCATCCCGCTTTCTATCAAATGATTTTCGGCTTTTTCCTTTTCAATTAAAACCGGGCGCAAAGTTTCTAAAGCTTGGGGCGGCAAAGCGCCGACACTATTACCGCTGCCGATTGATGAAACTAAAATAAATTTTTGCACGCCTGCTTTGACAGCCGCATCAATCAAGTTTTTGTTGCCCAAATAATCGGCTCTTTCCCCATCTTTGGGCAAGCCGCCGATTGTGCTGATTACGGCATGAATTGGCTCACCGCCAGCCATCGCAGCTTCCATAGCTGCAGCATCCAAAGCATCGCCAGTCACGACTTTGATGCCCATTGCTTCTAATTCGGTGCTGGTTGCGGGCGATCGCAAAAGTGCTGTTACTTGCATCTTTTGTGCTGTCAGACATTTCGCGATTTCTAAGCCGACTCCTCGACTAGCACCAGCTAAAAAAATGTGGGATTTCTCTGTCATATCAATTTTGACTTAAGGGGTGCAGAAATTGGTTGTTTTGAATGTAGATTATACAACATTCCTCTGTCAATTGGTGAATCAATACTCCGGACTGTTTTTAAGCAGCCAAAGTACCATAAGACAAGACTGAAGGAAGCTTAGGATGGTTTAACATCAAATCCGGGTCTAAATCTAACTTATCAATAAAGATACAAAGTAGATGCTTAGGATCGCGAATTAAATAACTTACAATTTTAATTGTTATTGTGGGATGGGCGTCCCGCCCGTCCTTTTTGGA